>JBBTXK010000199.1:0-1439 GCA_038062315.1 Patescibacteria group bacterium | reverse complement strand
TGGCATTTCCCACTCTTATATCTACGCTTTTCCCCGAAACAACTTTATCCCCCAAAAGCCTTTCTATCTCTTCAGCTGTTTTCAAAAGAATTTCTTTAGCATCTTCCTCCTTGTCAATAATGGTGTAGGCTAGCATTAGAAGAACTGAAAGTTTCGCAATATATGCTTTTGTTGAGGCAACTGCCTTTTCCGGACCAGCATTTAACAGAACATTGTAATCAGCCATCCTATAAAGCGTTGAGCCCAAAGAATTAGTAATAGCGACAATTTTGTTTTTTTTGCTTTTTGCCCTATTTACAGGCTCAATAACATCAATTGTCTCGCCAGATTGCGAAAGAACAACTATAAGACTGTCTCTTGTTAAAAAATCTTCCAAATAATTAAACTCTGAGGCAACCGCTGTATTTACATGTTTTTTAGCAATTTTGGAAAAAAGATAAGTTCCGAAAAGTCCAGCGTGAAAAGCTGTTCCTGCTCCTATAAAAAATGTCCCTTTTGCATTTTTGACGTAATTTGCAAGTTTTTTTATATTCTGTGAATAGTTTTTTGCGATATTTCGTATTATAAGCGGCTGATCGTAGATTTCTTTGATCATAAAATTTCGGAAAGTGCCTTTTGATGTATTTTCAAATTTCCAATCTATTCTTTCAGGCTTAACAGGAAGCTTTTTTCCCAACGGAAGGCTTAGGAGCTGAATTTCTCCTCCTAAAATTACCATTTCATTGTCTTTAAGAAATATTATTTTTCTTGTATGATCAACAATTCCAACAATATCTGATGAAACAAAAAGCTCGCGATCGCCTATTCCTACAATCAAGGGTGATCCATTCTTTGCTGCTACAATTTCTTTTGAAACCGCGTTTGCTGCAACAATCGCATTCAGCCCCCTTAGTCTATTGAAGGAATCTCGAATCGATGATGCAAATCCTTCGTGCTTCAGATGCTCCTCAACCAAGTGGGGTATCACTTCTGTATCAGTTTCTGAAACAAATTTGTGTCCTTTTTCCGTGAGCTCCTCTTTTAACTCTTGGAAATTCTCAACAATACCATTGTGGACAACCGCAATTGTTGATGTGCAATCCAAATGAGGATGGGCATTATTAACAGTGACTCCACCGTGAGTCGCCCATCTTGTATGCCCAATTGCCAAATTAGATTTGAGGTTTGAGATTTGCCCTGAGCTTGTCGAACGGGTGAGATTCGCATCTGCAATCTTTCCTACATGTTTCTCAAGAACAAATCGACTTTTACTAACATCGCTTTGAGCTTTAATAGCTATTCCCCACGAATCATATCCCCTATACTCAAGAAGCTTCAAGCCTTCAAGAACAATACTGGCAGAATTTTCTTTTTTACCAACATATCCGAATATACCACACATATCTTTTTGTCATGCTGATCAGGCGAAGCCTGATTCAGCAGCTTGAGCTTATAATTCT
>JBBTXK010000198.1:722-15295 GCA_038062315.1 Patescibacteria group bacterium | reverse complement strand
ACTAGTTGCGACTATTGAAATAATGTCAGGTGAATTTTCTCCATCTACAGACAAAACTGTTACAATTATTTGTACTTCTTTTTTAAACTCTTTTGGAAAAAGCGGTCTTATAGAGCGATCAATTAATCTTGCGATTAGAATAGAATCATCTGAAGGTCTGCCTTCTCTTTTTACCCATCTTGAACCTTTAATTCTTCCTCCAGCGTATAGTCTTTCGACATATTCAACAGTAAGGGGAAAATAATCAAGATCCGCCCTTTCTTTTCCCGCAACAACTGTTACCAAAACCATAGTATCCCCAAGTCTTGCCAAAACAGAACTGGTTGCCTGAAGTGCTAGCTCTCCTATTTCTAGAGTTAATGTTTTTCCGCCTATTTCCAAAGAGGCCTTTGTTTTTTTACTCATGCTCCTTCGCTCCAATCTTTACTGTCTGTAGAATTATGATATTAATAATTGTTTTTGACATAAGGCTATGCTTCGAGGGTCATTTTCCAATTCCCACTTTTTTCTCAATAGTTAGGGAACGTTTTTTATCTACTTTTCCCAAGAAATTAATAAGTCTCCTTCTTTTTGCAATCATTGACAAAAGTCCGCGTCTGCTATGCACATCGTGGGCATGATTCTTCAAATGCAGAGTTAGCCGATCAATTCTTTTTGTCAAAAGAGCGATCTGGACTTCAGGACTTCCGGTATCACCTTCTCCTGTCTGAAATTCTTTTATAACCTGTTTTTTCTGAGTCGGACTAAGCGGCATATTCGATAATTTAAAATTTTCAATTCGAAATGAAATCTTAATTTTTAAAATTTAGATTTGAAGTTTGACTGAAAATTAAAAATTTCAAATTGAAAATTGATTAGTTGTATTATATCAGTTTACAAAAATCCTTTCAATGGTCAATTATATCGCGGTTGAGCCTTTGTAGATTTTTGGTGCGAGCCAGTCGTCTGGAGGATTGTCTTCATCTGTTGGCTCAACTGAAGGCTTGGCGAAGGCTGATACTTTTGGCTCGTTGAAACTTTGAGCGAAGACGGGCTTCCTAGGCTGTTTTCCCGGAGTAAAGAATGAATAAGCGTCCTCTCCCTTAAGAATATCTGGTTTTTTACCTGTGCTCCTAACCTGTCTTACAGCTCCATTCTTCAGAAGTGCTGCTGCCATTTCAAAGGAAAGCGAGCTTGTTTTTGGGCTTTGGAAATTCTCTGTTCCCGCAATTATCCCTGACATCAGATTTGATGCAATATCTATATCCATCTTAAGGCCCAAGGAAAAAATAATATTTGCCACCATCTCTGAAACTGAAGACAAATCTCTGCTAAGCAAAACTATGTCTCCAAAACCCTGATTATTCTGATTATAATCAATATTAACAACAGTTGAATTTTTTAGAGCCTGCGGACTAAAAACTCTGCCTAAATCCAACAGCTGTCTTGTCCCGACTACAAAAACTAGCTTTGGTGCTCCTGCCCCTCTTTTATATTCTATGTTATTTTCATCAAAAGATAAGCCTTGTGAACCTGCCTTGACTAAAATGTTTAATTTGCCATTTTCAAGAGTATAGGAAATCTTTTCTATTTCTCCTTCTTTGTAAGGGAAAGAAACTGTCAAATCTCCTTGGTCCGCATCAAATCCTTTTTTTATCATATCTACTCCTACAAGAGAAGAAACCTCAACAGTTGGCGTAACTGGAGAAGCAATTGTTGCCTTTTTGCCTGACTGAATCAAAGCTAAATACAAAGACAAAGCTCCTGCCATTTCATCAATTCCAGGATCTCGCCCAACTGCTATTCCAATATTTTCGTTGGCTTCCAGTAAATCCTTGAGTTTGTTAAGCATTAAATTATCCATAAAATACGCTCCAATCAGTAGATATCTACCCATGGCATATTATCATATCGTCAACAGCAAAGTCAAGAAAAGGGGAAAGCAAAATGCCTGCCTCATGCCCCTCCTCGACCCTGGAAACAGGATTCTTGCCAATTCTTACTGAGGAAACTGTACTTTCTCCGATAACATCTTCCTTTCTTAAGAGTCTTACTTTGTCTCCACGAGCCAGCCTTCCCTCAAGCACTTTTACTCCCAAAACTTTTGTTTTTTCAAAAGGAAATGAGGCCAATATCTTTGCCCTGCCGTATATCTCCTCAACTAGAGCTAACTGCTTTCCCTCCAATACATCTTTTATCTCTGCAACCAACTCATAAATTATCCTATAATTTTTAACCAACACCTTCTCTTGACTTGCGAACTTCAGTATTTCAGGCTTAATCCTTATGTTAAAACCCAAGACTATTGCGTGCATTGATTTTGCAAGTAAAATATCAGCTGTCGTAATTTCTCCTGTTTTTTGAAGAGCGATCTTTACTTCTTTGGGCATTGATTTGGAAATCGCTTCCAATGACCCTAGATTATCAGCACACAGAATAACAGAAAGTGTCGGCTCTTCTTTTCTAGAATTAAAAAAATCCGCAGGTGCTTCAAGAGGGCGCGGGGAGCCTACAAAATTTTCGTTGTGAGAGCTAGCGGGACTTACGCTTGGTATTACAATCCCTACTTTTTTCGCGTCGCGAACAAGAAAATTTTCGTGGGCGACCTCAGCGCCCCTTTTTACCACAATTCCTCCAATTGGTGGCACTTTTTCAAACCCTAAGATTTCAACTGCCTCTCCAAGACTAGCCTTGCTAAGATACTGTCCTTTGTCATTTATTATTGTTCTAACACGCGCGCGAGTGTCGTCACAAATTATTTCGTCTCGTATAGATAGACTCCCGTTTTTAATAACAATTGTTGCCCTGGGTCCTGACTTCTGATCCAATTTTGCTTCAATAACAATAGCTTTAAATTTGCCTTCCTCTGAAAGGTCTTTCCCCATCCCCATCTCAAAAACAAGAAGAATCAACTCAAGAAGCTCTAGAATATTAATGTTCTGCCTTGCCGAAACAGAAATACTTGGAATTTCTCCTCCGTAACCTTCCAGCATTACCCCTTCTTTTACTAGTTGTTGCTTGACTTTTTCCTCGTTTCTTTGAGGCGCATCAATTTTAGTCAAAACAACAATAAAAGGTATTTTCGCACTTTCAAGAAGTTTTATGCTATCTTTTGTCTGAGGCATTACTCCATCTACAGATGATACTACCAAAAGCCCAATGTCTGCGACCTTTGCTCCTCTTCCTCGCATCAGAGAAAAAGCTTCATGTCCGGGAGTATCAATAAAAGTGATTTATCTTTTTTTGTTATCTTGCACAATCTCTACGCCTGATGCGCCAATTCCCTGCGTAATTCCACCGTGCTCGCGGCTCGCAATATCAGTCTTACGAATAGCATCAAGAAGCGTTGTTTTTCCATGATCCACATGCCCTAAGACTACTACAACTGGCGGGTAACTTACTGATTCTTTTGAGGGTTGCTTATAAGTATTTTTATTTGCCATAACATAGTAAAACTTTTGTGTTATTACATTGTCATGCCGATCAGGCTCTGCCTGATTCGGCATCTCGTTTTTTCAGGAACTAGATCCTGAAACGAGTTCAGGATGACAAGAATAATTATTTCTCCTTTTCTTCCTTAACTCTCTTAGCTTTTACTTCGGGCTTCTTCTCTTCACTCTTTTCTTTCTTCGTTTTTTCTTCTTTTTTTGCCTCTGGTCGTTTTTCCTCACTTTTAGCTTCTGTCTCTTTTGTCTCCTCTGTCTCCTCAGAAGCCTTTTTTTCCTCTTCTATTTCAATTCTATAATCCGTTAGCTTTGAGGCAAGCCGAACATTTTGGCCGTCGCGGCCAATCGCTAGCGAAAGCTCAGCACCCGGAACAAATACATGAGCCAACTTCTCCTGCTTCTCTCCTGCCGAAGGGTCTTCTTTGTCGATTTCAACCCTAACATTTTTAGCAGGAGAAAGGCTTTGAGTAATATAATCTTTAATATTTTCATGCCACTGAATAATGTCAATTTTCTCAAGTCCGCCAAATTCGGCAATTATAGCCTGAACCCTCACCCCCCGTTGCCCTACGCAGCTTCCGACAGGATCAATGCCTGATTGATTTGAATAAACAGCTACTTTGCTTCGCGTCCCTGCCTCCCTTGCAATATTCTTTATTACAACATTTCCCTTGGCAACCTCTGGAACTTCTCTTTTGAACAAACCCTCAAGAAGACCGTTACTCGATCGTGATACTATTATTTCTTGTCCCTTTAGCCCTTCTCTAATTTCCGAAATATATACAGCTAGCCTTTGATTTAAATGATATTTCTCATTCTGAATCTGCTCCTCATGCGGCATCAATGCTTCTGTTTTCCCAACATCAACAATGATATTTGGTCCGGCAAATCGTAAGATCATCCCATTTACAATAGTGCCAATCCTCAATTTATAATCCGCAATTATTGCTTCCTTTTCTTTTTCTCTAATTTTTTGAAGTATCACTTGTCTTGCAGTTTGGGCCGCAATTCTTCCAAAACCAGGAGGGGTAACATCTTTATTTTTGTGCGAAACTTTTGCTTCTCCTGTATTTTTATCCAAAGTCGCGGAAAACTCTTCAATCTCTATGTCAGGATGATCTTTTTTGTAGGCCGCTAAAATTGCATTCTTGACTGTGTCTAAAACCACCTCGACATCAACGCCACGCTCGTTGGCAACTTGATTTAACGCTAACAAAAATTCGCTTCTTTGAACTGCCGGCATATTGTAGAGAGTATACCAGATTCATCTTCCCCATTCAATACGAAAATACTGTTCAGGACTCTCCAAAGGAGTTGTCATTGCGATCCCGAGTAAAACGAGGGGGAAGCAATCTCATTCAAAGAAAAGAACTAGAGATTGCTTCGCTTTGCTCGCAATGACAAGTTAAGGGGCTTGCCCCGGTAGACACGACACCATGAGGCCGCGTCAGACGCGGCGAATGGCGAGTGCTCTATGGGGTGAATTGAAAGGTCGCGAGGATTTGGTCAAATGTTTGTTCGTTTAATTCAATCAGCCTAGTATCAGCATTGCCAAAATCAATTACTGCCCATTTCATACGGAACATAAATGAGTTTCTTGCGAAAAAAATTGCATTGTTGGCTTTTAAAGCAGGGAGACCTTGAAAGGTAGTTTCTTCAAACTTCACATTGTCAAAATTTATACCCGCAGGAATTTGCTTTGCCCATATATTTTTATACCATTCTATTGTTGGTACATCTTCCTGCGGATTCTTTTCAACTATTATCTGTACCATCTGTGGGTGTATATCAATATCTTTCTCACTTGGTTGTTTAATAAAATTCACCTTTTCTGGATTTGCTAGATCAACATTTTCTATATTCCAGTCAGGTGGATATTTAATAGAATATTTATACTTAGTATTTGCGTACGTTTTCCAGTTTGCGGTTTCGTCAACTGGGGTTGGGGAGGGTGGTGAGAGAGTCGGGATATTTACGTTTTGCTGGTTGTTAACAACTGTTTGGCTGTTTTTTGTTCCCAGCATATATCCAATAATTCCAATAAGTATTCCAATAGATACTACTCCAAAACCAATACCCAGCATTCTTAACCACTCCCTAGAGCTGGTTGACTGGGAGGGTATATTGGTGCCGAGGGGTTGCTTTCGGCCTTGATTCTGATTATCCATGTTCGTAGTATCTCAAACCAAACAAGCTCTGTCAAACTATAAACTATTGCATTTAACAGTTAACATTTAACAATTGACTTAAATTGGTTTAGAAGACCTCAGTTTCTTAGAGAATCCGCCCAATTGTTTCGCTATCGTCTCTGCCTTTGTTATGTAGTTTTCGAATAAAGCTTTATTCACCAGAGACTCTGAAAGAGCAATATCTAAACCAGCAACAGCCTCATTTATTGAGCCCAAAGCATTCTCTATATATCTATTAAAATCTTTATCTGTTCTTTTCGCAGAACCCTCGGCAACATTGAGACATACTGACAGAGAGCTTCTTCTCATCTGATCTGCTAGTTCCCAGTATTCCCTTGGAAATCTTCTTACTAAGAATATAATCTCTTTATAAAAAACTTTTGCCTCCTTATAAACTACGAAATCTAAGAATCTAAACGTTCTCATATATCAAGCTAAATGCTAATAGTTAATTGTCAATTGCTAGTTGTTAACTGTTAACTGTAAATTGTTAGTATCATCTACCGAGACATTAATTTTGTCGCCTCTTTTTATTTCCTCTCTTAGCATTTTTTGAGCGATTGCGTCCTCGATGTTGTCTTGTATAAAACGACGTAAGGGGCGGGCGCCAAACTGCTCGTCAGATCCCTCTTGCCCTATTTTTGCAATTATTTTCTCGTCGAAATTAACCGTAATATCTTTTTCTAAAAGCCGTTTGGAAAGCTCAGCTAGCATTAGCTTAGTAATTTTATAAATCTCCTCTTTCCCTAAAGACCTAAAAACAATAATATCATCAAACCTATTCAGAAGCTCCGGACTAAATATATTCTCGGAAAGAAGGTAGCCTAAGAATTGGTCTTTAAAACGTTTATCAATAGCCCTTCCTTCTTTTATCTCCTCTCTTATAAATTCCGATCCAGCATTGGAAGTTGCGACAATTATTGCGTTGGCGAAAGAAACAGTTTTGCCATTTATATCCGTAAGCCTTCCGTCATCTAACACTTCCAAAAATAAATTATGAATATTGGGATGTGCTTTTTCAAACTCATCAAGGAGAATAAGAGAAGAAGGATTCTCGTGAACCTTCCCGCTTATTCCTTCGTTGGTCGCCCCAATGGCTTCCCCAATAAATCTTGCAATTGAATCTTCTCCCGAATACTCGCTCATATCAAACCGTATCATATTCTTTTCGTCTTTAAAATATAGTCTTGATAGAGTTTTTGCTGTTTCGGTCTTGCCAACGCCTGTCGGGCCTAAGAAAAGAAATGAAATAGGCCTAACAAATACATGAAGGCCTGTCCGAATTCGCCGTATTCCCTCGGCTATACTTGACACTGCCTCTTCCTGATCAATAAGGCTCTCATGCATTCTTTCCTCAAGATTTAATAGAAGATCTTTTTCTTCCCTTCCTGGAGGGCCTATTTTTACGTTGGTTTTTTCTTCAACTCGCTTCAAAACGTCTTCCTCCTTAACCTCTTTTTTACTGGCTAGTCTAATTTCATTTGCCGTATCCTCTAGCAAAATTACAGCTGCCCCAGGCATTACCCTGTCGATCAGATACCTATTCGCAAGATTTAGGGAAGCCATAACTGCCTTATATGAAATGCTAACCTTCATTTCTTTCTCGACATACGCTGTCTTAGAAAAAAGCATTCGAATAAACATATCAGTCTCCATGTCTTGCATCTTTACAACCTCAAAAACATCAAAAAGTATAGAGATTGGCTCAATAAATTTTTTGTACGAACCAGTTGTCGCTGACGCAATTATCCTTATAGTTTTATTCTTTAGATAGGGAATAAGTACGCCTGATAGGTCGAGATGAAAAGATGCAGATCCTAAGATATTTTCAAAATCCGGGATATATATAATTACTTGCCCTGAGTGTGCAATCTCTTGAATAATATTATCCAAACGTTTCTCAAGTTCTCCTCTCTCTCCCCCTCCTGCCAAAAGCGTATCCAGGTAAAGCTTAAAAACTCTTTGATGATATAAATTTCCTTCTAGTTTTTGCGAAAAGCTCTCGGAAACAAACGCTTCAACCAATGAATTTTTCCCACTTCCTGGCTCTCCGACCAGTAGTATACTTTTCCCTTGAGCCAAGGTTTTCAAAAGTTCTTCGTACTCTTTCCTTCTTCCGACAAGTAAAGTTTTTTTATTAAGAATTTCAGGGGTAAGATCAACCATATATTTTTTTGTTTCCAGTGTCCACCCATATGTCCAGGATTCAAAAGCTCCTTCTCCTGAGAACTCTACCCTAAATGGCTTCTTATTTAATACTTCCGGAAATGTTACCTTCGCCCAATAGGAAATATTAAGAATATCCTCTTTCTTAAGCTGTTTTTTAAATAGCAACTTTGTTTTTTCCTCTATCGCCAAAAGGTAACTTGCGAAAAAGTCAAACGTTGTATCAGGAAATGTCTCTTTTGGTATATCAATTAAGACAATCTCTTCTTCCCTAATACTCGCTTTTTGCAGAATAAACTGTATTTCTTTTTTGGAAAGCAAAAATTTTATTATATCCTTCGTAGATTGCTTAGATTCCACAATATCAGCAAACTTTTTCTTACTTTTAAAGCGAAAAAACATAATAAGAATAGCAAGAACTGATATTGAAAAAAGGGCTATTTGGAAAAATGACGAATCATAAAAGAGAAGCAAAATAATTGCAATAGGCCATATTGTAAACCCAAGGATCAATAAAAATTCAAAAATTAAAAGGATAAGGAGCAAAACAATATCAGCAATGATTACAAAGGTTTTTATTCCCATCCCCATGCCAATTGAGAATCCGACCAACCCTTCCCTGTACTCGTTTTTCCAGGGCTTAAAATAAGTCCTTACCAATAAAGGCAAGGAGAACAGTTGGAGGAAAGCTTTGTTTAAAGAACCAAAAAAACCAATAAGCCCAATTGGCGCTTCCAAAAACCAGAACCTAAGAAAAATCAAAGGCAGTAGCATGATTTTAGTATAGGAAGTTTAAGTGCAAATTACAAATTGAAATGAAAATGGTAGGTTTTAAATGGGTGAATTGTTAAATGTTAAAAGTTAATTGTCAACTTGTTTTTTGTCGGCGGGCGAAGTAGAAGTGGGTGGAAAAAACTAAAAGACCAATTACTGTAAATGCGATTAATTTTTCTAAATCATCTATCTCGACTCTTCAAGAAGTTTCTGAATCTGTTTCTTAAACTCAGGGATGCTTATTTTCACTGTATCCCAGACGGTTTTGAAGTTTATGCCAAAATAGTGATGAATAAGAATATTTCGTGTTGCCATTGCTTTATTCCACTCAATATCTTTATGTTCCATACGAAACCCCTCAGGTAGATTACGAATCGACTCTCCAATTATTTCTAGTCGCCGTGTTACCAAATCTTGCTTCTCAACAGATTGCAAAAACTGTTCTTCCGTAATACTCTCTGTATATTTTTCAATCAGGTTAATACTTTCTAAAATATGCTTAAGAAAAACAATTGTATCTTTAATCATAAAATTTGTATCTGTTCTGCCAAAATACGTTCTTTAAGAAGAGGGTGTAAGGACTCATATTCCACTAAGTCAACTTTCTTTTTAAGTGCATCTTCTAATTGAAATTGCAATCCAGCAAACTCAAAGAGTCCCTTCCCCCTCGGAAAATCAACAAGCAAGTCTATGTCACTATCTTCTCTATTGTCCCCACGGACATAGGATCCAAAAAGAGAAGAACGAGTAACACCTGCTTCTTTAAGGATCGGCAAAACTTTACTTTTAATGTCATCTAAATTTATTTTAGTCATATAGTCACTTCTGACTATTGTAACAAATTTCATTATTTTTTTCTTGACATGAAACAAGGTATTAAAGATTAAGAAACTATAAAAATAAGAAGCAACACCTTAAAATTTTATTGACAAGTAATTTTAGCTGGTTCGTCTAAACTCCCTATAGAGGTGCATTTCATCACAATTTCATGCGTCTTTGATGTAAGGTCTATCTTGTAAAAAAACACTTCGCTATGAAATCCTTCTCCAAACCCACATTGCCAATAAAACAGATTTGATCTTGTCAACACCAGTGGAGTTCGACACTGTTCGCGTAGAATAGATGTAGTTTTACTTACGCTACCATCTGAATTTACGATGCCAAAGTTTGCTACGCTATTAGCGCCTCCACCTCCACCACCCAATGCAGGATCAGGCGCATTATATTCTAACAGGAGTCTACCGTTTTCTGTTTCGCAAAATCTAACATCAAAAATTGCTCTACCAGAAACAGTTTTCTTTGCTTCGCTAATCAATTTTAATAATCTCTCATCTGTTAAGGTCTTTGTATCTTTGGTAGTAAGTTTCTCAACTGGAACGCTTTCATCATAATACGAGTAGGAATCTGGGCTGTAACCATACCAAATATACGGAGTACACTTCATGCCTATTAAATCGGTCTCGCTTATATTTACTATCTCTTTCGGGTAATCAATAAAGTTACCACCTGAAATTTCTATTTTTTTATTTACATCAAATTGTCTTTTGACAAAACTTTTAGTCATTAATTGTCGAGTAGTAATGGACACCATCGGTTGAGTTGGCGAGATAGTAGAAGTTTGTTGGTATGTAGCCTTTAACTGTTTATTCTGTTGCGATGAAATAACAACATAAGTTACAAGAGATGATATTATTACGACAATTACAGCAACAGAAATCACCGTTATTAAATTTCTTGATGAAGGAGGAGCTTGAGGTAAATGAGGTGATTGAAAATTATCTGCCTGTACTATCTCTTCCATACAATCAGTGTTCCACAAAGAGAAAACTAAGTCAATATTCAACTTGTATCAAGTCGTTAGAATCAAGTATATGCAATTTATATATTTTATTCTGTGCGACGGCGGGCAAAATAGAAGTGACTTCCAAAAACCAGAAGCCCTATGATTGTGAATGCAAGTGATTTCTCTAAATCATCTACTTTTTTATTTTGCCGTTCTGTTTCAACGCTTTTGAGACATTCCTCTTTTGCCGAGTCAAACTCGGCTTTGCCTTTTTGCTCTGCTTCTTTATCCGATTTTGTTGGTTGCGTCTGACCTTCTGGAAGAACTGCTTTTGGCATATATTCACAGCGAGATTCTGGAGCATACCCTAAAGGATACTTATCGTACGCTGTTACCCCAACAACATAATGAATGCTATTAAAAAGCCCAATAATAAACAACACCATCCCCACAGCGGAAAGGACATAAAAATAAATCGTCGGAATCAATCTTTGCATTGTTAAAACCATCCTTTCTTGGGAGAGTTTTCTTTTTGAAATTGTTCAAGAAGTTGTTTTTGGCGATGATTTAGGTGCTTTGGGATTATTACTTTTATTCGCACATAGTGATCTCCTCGGCCACTTCCCTGCACGTGAGGAACACCTCTTTGCCGAAGCCGAATAACAGTATCGGGTTGTGTACCCGAAGGAATTTTAAGGTTTACTTCTCCATCGACTGTTTCCACATTAACGGTATCTCCTAATGTTGCTTGGGCAAAAGAAATATCTTGCTCGGAAATTATATCTAAACCTTCCCGACGAAATCTTGCATCTCCCCTAACATCCAAAACTACATCGTAATCTCCGAAGCGAATCCTCGATCCGTCGTCAACTCCAGCTGGAATTTTTATGGTCTGCGTTTTCCCGTCAATAGTTACTTTTTTTTGAGTGCCATGAACCGCTTCCATAAAATCTATTGCTAAAGAATAAACTTGCCGCCTTGAGCGGGCGCCAAATGGTGACCCGCCGCCACCAAAAAATTGTTCAAATATCTCAAAAGGGTCAGAAAATCCACCAAAATCAAACCCCGCACCCCCATCTCCCGAAGTTGAGTATGTATACGAAAACGGACCATATTGTCCAGTACGTGCCCCGCCAAATGGACCACCAGCGCCTCCGAATGGCCCCTGACCTGCACCGGCTGCGCCGGATTCAAAGGCTGCATGACCAAACTGGTCATATGCTTGTTTTTTCTGAGGATCTGACAAAACCTCATAAGCTTTGGTTACTTCCTTGAATTTTGCCTCAGCTTCTTTGGTTTTATTGCGATCCGGATGATATTGAAGAGCTAATTTTCTGTAAGCTCTCTTTACTTCATCATCGCTTGAGCTTTTCGTGACACCTAATATTTGATAGTAATCATTGTTTGTTGCCATATGTTTCCTATTATACTAAAAAAGCGCTAACCGCGCCCTCCTAAAAATGTCATCCTGAATTTATTTCAGGATCTCGTTACTTTATTAACATTAAGAGATGCTGAAACAAGTTCAGCATGACAAAGTGTTTGTTACTCTACCACTTCTCCCTCAACAGGTTCATCCGACCTTTTTCCTTCTCCCTTTTTACTTTTCTTTTCGCTATTTCCCGCATCTGATGCTGCTTGCTGTTGATTATCACCTGCTGTCTGTTGCCCAGTTTGCCCTTGTGTTTGACTTGACTGACCTTGTGCTGAGCTTGTCGAAGCATACATCGCTTGTCCAACTTTTTGTAAACTGTCCGAAAGATCTTTTGTTTTTGCCTCTAGATCTTCTTTTGTACCAGTTTCCAAAATCGCTTTTAGGGCCGATGTCTTATCTTCGACTTCTTTTCTAACATCTGCATTTACCTTATCTCCTGCGTCTTTGAGCGATTTTTCGGCAGTAAAAATAAGAGAATCCGCTGCATTTCTCGCCTCAACTTTTTCTCTTTTTTCTTGATCTTCTTTAGCATGCGCTTCTGCCTCCTTTGTCATTCGTTCAACTTCTTCTTTTGTAAGACCAGTTGAACCGGTAATCTTAATGCTTTGTTCTTTACCAGTTGCTTTATCTTGCGCTTTTACATTTAAGATTCCGTTTGCGTCAATATCAAAAGTAACCTCAACCTGAGGAACACCCCTAGGAGCAGGCGGAATTCCGCTTAAGATAAACCTACCTAAACTCTTATTGTCTGCTGCCATAGGACGTTCCCCTTGTAAAACATTTATTTCAACCTGTGTTTGATTGTCACCAGCTGTTGAAAACACTTGGGATTTTGAACTAGGTATAGTGGTGTTTTTTGAAATAAGAGGCGTTGAAACTCCTCCTAATGTTTATATTCCCAATGTTAAAGGTGTGACGTCCAAAAGAAGTACATCTTTAACCTCTCCGCCCAAAACCCCTCCTTGAACTGCAGCGCCAACAGCTACCACCTCGTCTGGATTAACCGACTTATTTGCTTCTTTACCAAAAAACTTGGTAACTAGCTCCACAATCTTAGGCATCCTAGTCATGCCTCCCACCAGCACTACCTCATCGATATCTGAAACTTTTACTTTAGCATCTTTTAGTGCCTGCTCAACAGGGCCTAAGGTTTTTTGGACTAGATTATCAACAAGACTCTCAAGTTTAGCGCGGGTTAAAGACATGGTCATGTGTAAAGGCCCATCTTTGCCTTGCGTAATGAATGGTTGGTTGATTTGGGCTTCTTGTGAGCTTGATAATTCAATTTTTGCTTTTTCTGCAGATTCTCTGAGTCTTTGTAGAGCTTGAGGGTCTTTTCGCAAATCCACTCCGTGTTCTTTTTTGAATTCTTCTGCAATATAATTAGTAATTACCTGGTCAAAATCGTCTCCGCCCAAATGCGTGTCTCCATTGGTTGACTTTACCTCATAAACGCCCTCTCCTAACTCAAGTATTGAAATATCAAAAGTTCCGCCTCCCAAATCATAAATTGCAATTGTATGCGCGTTTTTTTTATCGAGTCCATAGGCAAGAGCTGCTGCTGTTGGCTCGTTTATAATACGCAAAACTTCAAGTCCTGCAATTTCCCCTGCTTGCTTGGTGGCTTGTCTTTGTGAGTCGTCAAAATACGCAGGTACTGTAATAACTGCCTGGGTAACCTTCCCGCCCAAGTAGCTTTCTGCATCTCCTTTTATTTTCTGCAGAATCTGGGCAGAAATTTCCTGAGGAGTAAAAGATCGGCCCTCAACTTCAACAACAGCCATTCCATCACGGCCGCTTTTTATAGCATAAGGTAACCATTTCATGTCAAACTGGACAGATGAATCACTGAATTTTCTTCCCATTAACCGCTTTATAGAGAAGATCGTGCGTTTTGGCTTAAGAACAAGTTGACGTTTTGCCACATCTCCAACAACATGAGAAATCGGATCCACAACCGATGGAATAACATTACGTCCTTCGGCCGAATGGATTACCTTAGGGCTTCCACCCTCCATTACGGCAACGCATGAATTTGTTGTACCTAAATCAATACCAATTATTTTTCCCATATTTTTTATTGTCATTCCGAACTTGTTTCGGAATCTCGTTTGAGCCGAGATCCTGAAATAAATTCAGGATGACATTAAACCCTTCCCAACTGCTACTTGCGCTGGTCGCAAAACTTTATCGTATAACATATAGCCTGCCCGTAACTCTTCTATAACTTTTCCCTCTTGCCCTGAGCCTGTCGAAGGGTCGACTTCAGCTGTGTCTATACACTCCATCGAGTTCGGATCAAAATTCTTACCTATTGTCTCAATTTTTTCAACACCTTCTTGTTTAAAAACGTTTAAAAACTGCTGCAGGCTTATAGTCAAACCTTCGTCTTTGCTTTGCTTTGTTGCTAATATTAGTGTATCTAAAATTGGCAAAAGACGCAAGAGTAATTCCTTATTGCTTTTGAGTATCCACTCTTTTCTTTCTACTACTACTCTTTTTTCAAGGTTCTGATAATCTGCCAAAACCCGCTTATACTTATTTTCAAACTCTTCAACTTTTTGCTTTAATGTTTCTATTGCGTCAGCCGCGTTTGACACGGCAACCACTGAGTCGCTGAATTTCGCTGAAGCACTGAATTTATTTTTCTGCGCCTCATCTCCCTTCTGTGCTTCAGTGGTTGCAGGTTTTCCATCTTTTGTTTTATCGTTCTTATCCATCTATTTCTACTTTCTATCCTCCATTTTCCCTGCCTGCCGGCAGGCAGGTATTTTCCAGCGAACTACCATCCCTTAGCTACT
>JBBTXK010000198.1:0-712 GCA_038062315.1 Patescibacteria group bacterium | reverse complement strand
TACTGTTTCCCATCGTTAATTTTGAATTTTGAACTTTGAATTTTTGACCCATTCGACTATGCTCAGGGTCAATCCTGAGTTTATCGAAGGATTGAATTTAGTTACTACCATCCTTTAGCTACTTCTTCTATTAAATTGCCATAATACCTAACTGTTGGAATTATATATGTATAGTTAAGCCTTGCTGGCCCCAAAACGCCAATTTCGCCAGACAAATGCATGGGCGTTTCGTAACGTGTAAAAACGAATCCATAAGGACCCTGAAGTCTGGGCCCAAGATCTTCTCCTAAAAGCACATGGACATCTTCCTCGCCTATTGTATTTAAGAAAAGATTATTAAAATAATCAAACTCGTCAATGATGGAGAGAAGGTTTTTAGTTACGTCTATGTCAAAAAATTCAGGCATTTCCAAAATATTTGCATATCCTGAGCAATAAGTATCTCCTTCTTTAGTCACAACAAGAGCCAATGCTTTGGTTTTATCAGCCAAAGATTTTGTAATCTCTTTTAAAAAACGCTGTTCTTGATCTCTAAGATTCCATACTTTTTCTTTTACCGCAACCTCTTCGGCAATAGAAGGCTGTTTCTCACGCATAAGCTGTTTTACATAAAATTTAATGCCTGCTGGGGTCGGAATACGCCCAGCTGAGGTATGGGGTTTTTTGATATAACCAAGTTTTGTTAATTTAACCATTTCATTTCTAATGGTTG
>JBBTXK010000197.1:0-1378 GCA_038062315.1 Patescibacteria group bacterium | reverse complement strand
AAAAGCGGACATTTCTATATTGCTCAAATAGGACATTATCATATTGCTGCTACATGAAGCGCTAAGCTCTTGACAAAATTTGCCGATCGGGGGAAAATGTCAATAGATGGATGATGCTAAAATTGATCAATTAGCTAAGGTCTTAAGTAAACAAATAGATAAGGAAATTTTCGAAAAAAAGTACGCACCTGCTAAGAAGGTTTTGGTATTGGTTGGGGCAGGGGCGTTTTTAGCAGCCTCCTTAGCAATGCCGAATTTACCACTTGTATTGAAGCCATTTTTGGATCAGAAGAGAAAGAACGAAAGAGAAGCTTGGAAGAGGTTTAATATTCCGTACCTTAAAAGAACAATAAGCCGTTTGGAAAAACAAAAACTTGTAGAAACTTCCGAAGATAATGGAGTGCAGGTTGTAAAGATTACAAAGGCGGGAAGACAAAAGATACTCAAACTTGCTTTAGATAATTTGGAAATCAAAAAACTCAAAGTCTGGGATGGGAAATGGAGACTTGTCAGTTTTGATCTTCCAGAAAAACTAGCAGATGTAAGAAAAATCTTGGTTGAATACCTGCGTGTGTGGAGATTTTATCCGTTGCATAAAAGCGTTTATCTCCATGCGTACCCAAGTTTTAAGGAGGTTGATTTTTTAAGAGAGTATTTAGGAGTGGGCGAGTATGTAAAAATGTTTACCGTAAGTGAAATAGAAAATGATAGAGAATTCAAAGAATTCTTTGGAGTTTGAGGCTTTGACAAAATTTCCCGATCGGGGGAATTTGTCAATAATATAGCTTTGAATTTTCAAAATACAATTTAATTACAATTATGCCTTCGACACATTAAGATATACCATTATAATATACATAGAGAAGATGAGAAGAAAGGAGAATAGAATTGAGTTGATGGTTGCTGAGTTAAAAAAAGACATAAGGAGACTTGCAAGTCCGAAGAAAACGAAGATATATCAGCGGTTTTTCAAGACTGGGAAAGGAGAGTATGGGGAAGGGGATTTATTTTTAGGTCTTTCGGTTCCTCAGTCTCGAAAGATAGCAATTAATTACAAGGATTTAGCGTTTACAGATATCAAAAAACTTCTTAAATCAAAAATTCACGAGGAGAGACTGATTGCGGTTTTGATTCTTGTCCACAGGTTTAGCGAGAAGGATAACCCGCCTTCTCCGTCAGCTGACGGATTCGGCGAGGCAAGGAAGGAAATTTATGATTTCTACCTTAAGCATACGAGATACATCAACAATTGGGATTTGGTGGATTTATCAGCAGATAAGATCGTTGGACAGTATTTAATCGATCGATTTGAGATCCTGAACCAAGTTCAGGATGACAAGAAAAGAGTTCAGGATGACGTTTTAGTAAGGCTTGCCAA
>JBBTXK010000196.1:0-1931 GCA_038062315.1 Patescibacteria group bacterium | reverse complement strand
GTACGGTGCGGATTCCGTGAGGTTTGCTCTTATTTATGGCGACGCTACAGGAAATGATCAATCCCTTTCGTATCCAGAGCTCGAAGCAGCGCGTAAATTTACTAATAAGTTATGGAATATGGGACGGTTTATTACTCTTTGTCATCCTGAACTCGATTCAGGATCTAAGTCCTCAAATACCGAGATGCCGAATCAGGCAGAGCCTGATCGGCATGACACACGAGGCTTATTCAAGATTGCAAAACACAAAAATGACAAATCAATGATTAAAAAAACAAAAAATTTGGTTAAAGAAATAACAGCGCATTTAGATAGCTATAACTTTAATTACGCAGCTGAAAGACTTTATGATTTTTCCTGGCACGAATTCGCAGACAAGTATATTGAAGACGTAAAAAAAAGAATTAACAAAAATTCGTTTATAATTCTTAGTTCTTTGTTCTTAGTGCAGCTAAAGCTGCTGCATCCTTTCATGCCTTTTGTGACCGAGGAGATTTATCAAAGATTTGGTTTTGGGAAATCGATAATGATAGATAATTGGCCTGTAACATAAGGATATTATGAGTAAACGTCAAAGAAAAAGAAAAAATAAATCCCCGAAGATTTACCGATTTATTCCCGACTCTGTTAAGGCTTCGGCTGGCAAACCCTCTTCTATTTGGAAACATTTTTTTAATCTTAATATAGATCTTAATAGAAAGGAAGTTTTTAACGTATACAGAAAAGCCTTGCGAATTTTTACTTTATTTATTTTTATTGTCGCAATAGTTACTTTGGGATTTGATCTTAGTAAAAATATCAAAGAGAAAGAAAAGACTGATTTTGAAAGAGAAAGGATAACAAGAGAGCTTAACTTTTGGCAGTCTTTTGTTGCGAAGCATCAGGATTACAGAGATGCATATTTACAGCTTGCCGTTCTGGAGTATAGACTTAGAGATGTTAACAAGGCTAAATTTTATCTTAATAAGTCTTTGTCAATTGACCCTAATTTTGAAAAGGCAAGAGAGCTGGAAAAGATACTAAGTATTAAATAATAGATAAAAGCATTGATTACTTTTGAGGCCTGCGTTCAGACTTTGGAGTTGTTGTTTGAGGCTGAGGGGATGGTGATTGAGTTTTTTCTTCTGCTACTTTGGGTTGAGTGCCTTCAGATGGAGCTTGGGTTGCCTCTGGTTTAGCTCCTTCTGCCGTTGGAGTGGCAGCTGCAGTTGCGGCTTTGGCTGCCTCAGCTGCTTGAGCTTCGGCAGCAGCTTGTTCTTGCGCTTCTTTACTGACGAGTTCTCCTATTTTTACAACGACTTGGTCTTGTTTTGTTAGGATTGCAACACCGGTTGGCGCTTTTAGATCCTTAACGGTTATTTGATCATTGACTGCTGCCAGATTTCCCACATTTACTTCAATGTTTTCTGGCAAATCTGTTGGAAGAGCTTCAATTTCAATTTGGGAAAGAGGCTGAAGCAAAAGTCCGAGTTTATCTGCGACTGCACGAGCTACTCCCTGAGTAATAATAGGCACCATCGTTTTAACTTTTTCTTTAAGATTAACCTGATAGAAATCTACATGTAGAATACGATGGTTGTAATAGTCTTGCTGTAGGTTGTGGATTAGAGAGGGCTTTATGTCTTGAGCAATCTCTACATCTATAAGTCTTGTTTCCCCTGCCTCTTTATACACCTTTTCAAATTCTTTATATGACACTTGGACAGCCAGAGATTTTATATTCTTACCATAAATGTTTGCCGGAAGTATATCATCACGCCTTAGTTTTTTCACATTTTTACCAAGAATTTTTCTTTTCTCTACTGCTAATTTAAGTCGTTTCATAGATTTAGTATTGTATATTATTTATAGAGTTATTACAACTAGCAATCGTGCTATCTTAGTTTAATTTAGAAACGTCACCCCTTTGTCAAATAGAAATGTCATCTATG
>JBBTXK010000195.1:0-2925 GCA_038062315.1 Patescibacteria group bacterium | reverse complement strand
CTGAAGAGAAGTTTCGAAAATTAAACTTAGACTTTCATCGTCATCCACAATAAGAATTTTCATGTAATTATCTAAAGGCTATCAGGTATTTGTAAAAAACACAATACCCTAAATATATGATAAAATGGAATTATGCAAGCTATTAAAGACAAAATTGCTGCTGGTCTTAGGGAAATTATTAAAAAAGACCTCAGAATCGATCAAGATGTAGTGCCAAGTCTTGAGCATCCAAAGGATAACCGTCATGGAGATTACTCATCAAATATTGCGCTCACGTTGTTTTCGAATCAGGAATCAGTCCCCGATTCAATCGGGGACAGGAATCAGGAATGGAAGAATCCATTAGGACTGGCAAAAAAGATAGTAGACCAATTCATGATTCATAATTCAAAATTCATGATTCCCGTCCGAGCTAAGGCTGTAGCGCCTGGGTTTATAAATTTTTGGTTATCAAAAGAGTATCTTTTGCGAAGTATTAAAGCGGTTTTAGAGCAAGGGGAAAAATTTGGTTCCAAAAAAGAAGTTTCGAACAAAAAAGTTGTCGTTGAATATTCATCGCCAAACATAGCTAAACCATTTACAGTGGGACATCTAAGGTCAACTATAATCGGAGATGCAATTGCTAATCTACTGGAAGCAGATGGATGGAAAGTTTTTAGAGATAATCATTTGGGTGATTGGGGAACGCAGTTTGGAAAGCAAATTTATGCAGTAAAAACTTGGGGAGATGAGGAAAAAATTGAATCCTCGCAAAATCCCGTAAAAGAATTAGTTGCTTTATATGTTAAGTTTCACGAAGAAGCAGAAAAAAATCCAATATTGGAAGAAGAGGGAAGAAAATGGTTTAAAAAACTTGAAGATGGAGATCCAGAGGCAAGAAGATTGTGGAAGAAATGTATTGAGTGGTCTTTAAAAGAATTTAAGAAGATTTATGATGTTTTAGGCATTGATTTTACAGAGAATAACGGATTAGGTTATGGTGAATCTTTTTTCGAAGACAAGATGGATTTGATTGTTAAAGAACTTGACGAAAAAGGACTTTTGAAAGAAAGCGAAGGAGCAAAATTGGTTTTTTTCCCAAAAGACCCTTCGAGGGGCTCAGGGCAAGATAAATCCTTCGACTCCGCTCAGGACAAGTATCCTCCTCTCATGATTGTTAAAAAAGACGGAACTACTCTTTATGCCACAAGAGATTTGGCAACAGATAAATTTAGGCTTAATAAATATGGTAAAGATGTTGTAATCATAAATGAAGTCGGGATAGAGCAGACTTTGTATTTCAGACAGCTTTTTGAAATAGAAAAAATGTTAGGTTGGGTTAAAGATGGGCAGAGGATTCATTTTAAACATGGTCACTATCGATTCAAAGATAAAAAAATGTCAACCAGAAAGGGAAATGTTATTTGGCTTCAAGAGGTTTTGGAGGAAGCAGTGAGATGTGCATATAAACTTGCTTCAGACGCGAGCATTAATATTAATTATGAAGATCCAGCCTTAGTAAAACAAAAACTTGAGACTAACAAAAGAAATCGTTTTGATCATTTAATGGGGGAAGAAGAGGCTAGAAAGACGGCTCGCGATATAGGTATTGGAGCAATTAAGTGGAATGATTTGAAGAGAACTTCAGAGCAGGATATTGTTTTTGATTGGGATGAGATCTTGAATATGGAAGGGAATTCTGGACCGTATTTGCAGTACACGTACGCAAGAACGCAGAGCGTCCTTGCGAAAGTCAAAGGCGTGAACGTCATTCTGGGGACTCAGAGCGAAGCGTGGAGGACTCCAGAATCTCTTCGCACCCTTCATGGCAAGGGAGATTCTGGACAAGCCAGAATGACGGACGTTGAGCCCGAGGAGATTGGGCTTCTTCGATCTCTTTATCGTTTCTCCGAAATAGTCGAGGAGGCGGCAGAGAATTTTGCGCCACACATTATTTGTAATTATCTTTTCGATCTTAGCCAAAAGTTTAATTTATTTTACCAGAGATTGCCAATACTTCATCCTGTCAGAGATTCTTCGCCCAGCTCAGCTGGGGCTCAGAATGACAATGTTAGGGACTTGCGCCTTGCTTTAACTGCGGCAGTGGGGCAGGTTATTAAGAATGGGTTGCATTTGTTGGGGATAAAAGCGCCGGAGAGGATGTAGAGCGAATTAACCTCTCAAGACATAAACACCTTTTGTACCCCTTCTGTAAGGTGGTGTGAGGTTTTGAATATTAACACCTTTTATTCTAAGAGCCCGAATCAGATAACGAAGATCCTCTGGAATTTCGGAATTCGTTTTCTTTTGCAGATATTGTATCAATTCATCTCTAGGAGCCCCTTCATTGCCTTTCGCTTGTAGGCATCTGACAATTCCAATTTGGCCTGGATTTGTTAAATAGACGCTTGTGCCATCAGACCGCTCATAGTTATAGTAGTCAGGTTTTGGCGTTCTTGTTTTGGTGCCTTGTAGTATCTCGCGCTCTTCCTTTGCGTTCTGCAAAACGTCTTTTGGCATAATTCCCCTACAGACAAGTGCTCTAATTGTTGGCATGGCTTTATTTAGCTCACAGATAAGATCTGTATTTCGTGGTTCAATTTCAGGCGCCATACATTTCTAAAGACAGATATTTATATATCACAGAAGCTGTAAAAACGCAAATTCTAAGCTATTAAGTAACAGTTCACACTCCTGACATGAATTTGTCATTCTGAGTCTGTCGGCTGACGGATGAGAACTAAAACCGTTGAAGACTTCTCGCTTACGCTCGAAGAAAATCGTGGATGGTTACATAGGGCTCTTTTCAAAAAATCTCCTTTTGGTCATTCTTGATTTTAGGAGGATTATCTAAGTCCTCTTTTAATATCATCTATTATAGTCTCTATAGTTTGGCCATTTCTTCTGAGATTCCTAATTGCTGGTAGCATTTGAATATCTGCTTCT
>JBBTXK010000194.1:0-1611 GCA_038062315.1 Patescibacteria group bacterium | reverse complement strand
ATGGCACATCTGAAGCAAAATACTGGTCAAATCAGAGCTGGCTTAAGACAATTTATATTGGAACTATCCCCTTTATATTATCTGCCTTTTTCTTTGTGGACAAGGGGAGGAGGACACTCCCTTTTATTTTTATTTTGCTATTTTCATTTGTCCTTGCCTTTGGAAAGAATACCGCTATCTACGAATATCTTTATTATTACCTGCCTTCTTTCAATAAAATCAGATATCCTGTAAAATTTCTGTTTCTCGTTTTTATACTGCTCTCTATTTCTTCAGGTCTTGGCTGGGATAGCCTAAAACAGAACCTTGAACAGGGGAGGAGAAGCGGGAAATGGATAATCCTCGGTCTTCTTTTCTTTGCAACATTAGCCGCAGTTGTCTTTGGATTGCTCAGCTATTTTGACAAAGAGGTGAAAGATTACTTAATTGCCAATGGAATAAAATACCCTGAGTATAACGATGTATATATCAATGTATTCAATACAAAGAGGCTTCTCGTTATTTTCATCTTGAGTGCATTGATGCTTTATGGCGGTCTGAGGTCAATCAAGATGCAAAGAATTCTGCCGTATCTCATGGTATCAATCTTAACAATAGACCTTTTCTTTGCACATTATAACTACTACTTTATAACAAGGTCAGAAGATTACCACAGAAGCAGCGAAAGCATGGGTTTTATCCTAAATGATAAAAAAGAACTGTTTAGAGTATTTACAACACCCAAGACAAAGAAGGGGGAGGTTGTAGTATCGGTAAAGGAAAATAATGAAATAAAGGGAAAGGGAGTTTCTTCTACTACTGACAGTGAGAATGTGAGTGTTGGCATTGATAAGGAAATTATACATGGATATAATCTGGAAAGACGAATTTTTGACATGGATGGTGTCGAGGTTATGAGGCTTTCAGATTATGAAAAAGTGTCTACTCTTCTGATTACAGCGCCAGGGCCAGGCGCCACTAATCTATTAGCCCTTTTAAATGTGAAGTATGTATTATCCACACCAAAGATAGAACCTAAAGAGTTTAGGCTGGTAAAGATAATAAGACCAGTGCCTGGCAAGATGAAGAAGAAGCTTGAAGAGGAAAATTTTTTAAAAATATACCAAAATCTTAATTATCTTCCAAGGGCATTTTTAGTTGAAGGTTACAGGATATTAAAAGAAGAGCAGGATTTCTCCAGAGTAGTGCAGGATATACGGGACAAGACATTTCATCCAGCTAAAGAGGTTTTGTTATATGAAGAGCCGTGGAATAAAGAGAGTTTGGAGTCAAGAGTTCAGAGTGAAGAGTTGATAAAAACAAGAAATAAAAATAATAAAAAACAGGATGAAGTATCTATAGTTGATTATCGCAATAATAGTATAACACTCAGCGTAAATACTGACAGACCAAAGATTTTGGTCCTTAGCGAAACTTATTATCCGGGTTGGAAGGCTTATGTTGATGGGCAGGAAAAAAAGATATTAAAGGCAAATTTTGCCTTCAGGGCGATTCCTTTATCAGCAGGTCAGCATGAGATTGAGTTTATCTATGACCCGTGGACATTCAAAATAGGTCTTTATATAACATTAGCAACTATAATATCATTATTAAGTTTTGGTATATTTGTGT
>JBBTXK010000193.1:0-8224 GCA_038062315.1 Patescibacteria group bacterium | reverse complement strand
ACCCTAAAAGTAGGCTGCAGGAAATGGTTCAGGCCAAAAAGGGAAGTGCTCCAGTCTATAGAGTGCTTGAGGAGAAAGGTCCTGCGCACCTAAAGACATTTAAAGTTGGTGTTTTTATAAATGGAGCTATTGCGGGAGAAGGAATTGGGAAATCAAAGCAAATCGCCGAGGAAAACGCAGCCAAAGAGGCTCTCTCAAAACTACAATCCTAAACCAAGAGGCAATTAGGCCTTGAGGGAAGTTGAAAAGAATGATACAATAACTAGCGTCTAGTTTTCAACTGACGTTAGTAGCTAGCTACTAGACGCTGAGCATATGGCTGTAGTAATTAGATTATCAAAAGTTGGCAAAAGGGGAGAGGCAAGGTTTCGTATTGTTGTGATTGAGAAAAAAGAGAGACGCGATGGAAAACCAATAGAAACCATCGGGTGGTACGAAAAAAGAGGAAAAATACAAAACAAAGATATTAATATGGAGAGATTTAAGTTCTGGGTCTCAAAAGGCGCAACGCCAAGTATTACAGTTTCAAAAATAGCACAGTCGATTTAATCATGAAAAAAGCATTGGAATATATTATTGCCTCTATTGTCGAGTCGCCTGAAAAGGTAGAGATTAGTGAAGGCGAAGACAATGGAATAATAAATTTTACTATCAAAGTGGCTCCCTCTGATATGGGAAGAGTCATTGGTAAAAATGGAAAAGTAATAAGAGGTATCCGAAATGTTATAAAAATCCCGGCAATAAAACAAAATAAAAAGATAAATATTACATTAGCAGAGGATTCCTCTTAACGACTATTTCAAAATTGTCATTCTGAACTTGATTCAGAATCTAGTTTGGATCGAGATGCTGAATCAGGCTGAGCCTGATCAGCATGACAAATGTTTATGAAGATTTCTATTTTAACTCTTTTCCCAGAAATGTTTTCCGGACCATTTGATTATTCGATTATCAAAAGAGCAAGAATGAAAAAAATTGTTGATATCAATTACGTAAATATTCGCGAATTTGGGATTGGTCAACATAAAAGCGTTGATGATAAGCCATATGGAGGAGGATTAGGAATGATTATAAGAGTTGACGTTCTAGATAAGGCGATCTCCTATGCGCTGGACAAGACATTGGGTAGCAAAGATCAGAAAATTCTTCTTTTGGGAGCGCAGGGCAAAACCTTCAACCAGAAAAAGGCGAAAAGTTTGTCCAAACTCAAACATCTCATTCTTGTTTGCGGACACTATGAAGGAGTTGACGAAAGAGTCAAAAAAATTATTGATGAGGAAATATCTATTGGGGATTTCATTGTTACCGGAGGAGAGATTCCCGCGATGACTGTCGTAGATAGTGTAGTTAGGCTCAAAAAGGGCGTTCTTAGGGAGGGAGCTACCAAAACAGAATCGTTTTCACCCCTACTTGAATATCCTCAGTACACAAGACCAAGAATTTACAAGAATATGGCAGTCCCCGCAATATTAACAAGCGGAGACCATACAAAAATTTCAGAGTGGAGGAAGTCAGCTTCGATTAAAAATACGAGGAAACTTCGCCCAGATATCTTAAAATCAAGTATCAAGGCAAAAAAGGATTAGTGCTTTTAGCAGAGACAGATGCAGACTCAGCTGGCAGAGCTATCTCTGTTGCATTATTATAATCGTTAATTTTACTTAACAGCTCTAGATTCTTTTGAGAGATAGGCATGATACGACTACTAACGTTGGTCTGTGGTAAAGCTCTATAGTAAAACAGTAAACTTATATTTGATACATTGTCATCTGTTTTTATTGCAGAGATATCCGATATTGGCAGCGTTTTCCCTATTATATCGATAAAACTATTTATAGCTAAAATGCCACTGTCCAAAGATAAAGATAAACCAATAGTCGAAAACTTTACATTACTTTTATCTTCTGATCCAAGATTACCGACTTGAAACGAAAATCTTCCAATGCTTACTCCTGATCTTTCCGCAGCCGTATATAAAGCATTTAATATCCCCCCGACTTCTTTATTTGTTGGCAATGCGAGGTTTGAGGTCCTAAGCTGAGATTCAAGTATTTCTTTATCTTGGGATTCCAAGACTCCTAGATCTTTTTTTAATCTGTCGAGTACAATGGATGCTTGTTTCGCCTGTTCTCTAACTTTAAGTAGGGTTTTAAATTGAGGAATAACAACCAATATAACAAGTACTATAGAAACAAAAATTACAACAACTGGAATAATATAATGTTTATTTCTATTGTAGATAATTCTCAATGATTGTATTTCTGTATTGATTCGGCTTTCCATAACAAACTACAATTTGGACTTCAAAGAAACTGAATAATTATTTTTATCTTTATCAAACGTTAGGGTATCAATGACCAGGGAAAGAATGACTTCTTTTTTCTCTGCCATATCAATTAGATTGTTAATGAATTCATCTATACCTCTTAGGGAGGCCGAATAAACTGTCAAAAGAAGGGCTAGGTTGTCAAATTCTAAATTTTCAAAGAATACTTCATTTGGAGTTTTTGAGAGAAGAATATTAATGTCATCTGAAAAATTTCTTCTTTTTTCGAGAAGTTCATTGATTTTGTCCAATCTATCATTCACTATAAAAAGCTTTATTTTTGTATCTTGAAGTTTTGTTATTTTATTTATAGTCTCTTCTTGTTGTTTTTTAAGAGAAACGGGATTAACGGCTTGCGTAACCAAAAAAATAATTAAGGATATGATACCCACTACCATTGGGGATACAATTGCGGCAATCCTAACAATTATCAGCCTCTTTTGCTGTTCTAGGAATTTCTTATCCTTAGGCAGAACAAGATTTACATTAGTATTCATACTTCGATTACCTCAGTATGACCCTGAGCTTGTCGAATGGGTCATATATCTCTCATTGCAAGGCCAACGGCAATAGTAAAGTCTGACGAGCTATAAATTATTTCTTGAGGCACTACTTGGTTTGCAAGAATTTTCCAAGGATTGGCAAGCGCTGTCTCAATTCCTAGATTTTCTGCGAAAAAAAGGTCAATTCCTGGAAGCCGTGCGGTTCCCCCAGACAGAAGGATTTGTTGAATTAAAGAATCGTCCTTATATTTCTGTGCATAAAAGGCTATAGCCTTCTTTACCTCTACCGCAATGGAGTTCAATATCAACTCTGTTGATTTTCCAATTGTTTTTCCCACTCCCTCTCTTGAAATTCCATACGCTTTCTTGTATTCATCGGACTCAGCCTTTGTTAATCCAAAATCCGAAGCTATAGCTCGGCTGATTGCGTTTCCGCCTGTTTGTATGGAGTAGGTAAAAACCAAAATATTATCCTTAACAATTGCTAGGGAAGTACTTATTGCACGAATGCTCAAAATTATTGTAGGCGGGAGTGGGGAATAAGTTAAAGCCCTAACTACAGCTAATATTTCTGTTTCTACAGAGGAAAGGTTTAACCCAGCATATGAAATTATTTTTTGATACTTATTAATAATGGCTGTCGGCGCCCCCACCAACAAAACCAGCATCTTCTCATTTGAGTCCTTAGGCGGCCTTTTCAGGACGCTCCATACCAGAGTTATATCAGAAAGTGGCACTGGAATATTTTGCTCTGCTTCCCAATGAATTGCAAGCGACAATTCTTTGTCCGATAAAACGGGCATGTCTATAATTTTTGTGTAAATCTCGTTATCATTCAGAGCAATATTTACGCTTCTATTGTTAGATTTCAAATTTGCTACTACTTTTTTTATTGCCTGGGCAACGTTTTCCTGATCAAGAGACGATTCCGAAAGCATACCCCGAGGGGGAGTAGGCATAGAAAAAGCTGAGTTTAGAAAAAAGCCTTCTTTTTGCCGGGTTAATGATACCGCTTTAATATTAGTTAATCCAATATCCAGACCAATAGATTTGTCGGCCATAATAGTTATTTTGTCGGCACAAATAAACCATAAGATATATATGGCAGGAAAATTTGCTGATGCCCTTTAAAAACATTTAGCTTCCGCTGTGCCGTACCAGTGGTACCAGTTGAACTAATTTGAAAACCCTGAGGAGAAAGAACAGTGCAGTTTCCTCCTCCGGAATTGCACGCTCTTATTCCTATTTTAGCGCTTTTATAAATTGGAATTACTCGGACAAATATGCCGTTTGTAATATCTATTGAATTGTCTGTTCTGATTCTAAATGTTGTTCCACCTATATTAAGATTTGCATTATGCGCACCGTCAAAATTATTGCTTCTGTCACCTTCACAGTAATCATAAGCATAACGCTTTGTCGTAATATTTGGTGGATTCCCTGAAACAACTATCACTTCTATCGCAGCTGGCCATGTAGATGGATTCCCTGAATTGCAATCTCTCTCGTTACCAACTCCCCAATATAGATTGAAAAATTGTGGTGATCTTCCCGGAGTATTGCTATAATTAATTGTACCATCGGGGTTATGATCCGCCAGCCAAACATCCGCTCCCTCGCCCTGCGTAATCAGGCTTCCTCCATTTAGTAGGAACGTATGGCCGGTTGGTCCCGCAACATCAGTTCTATAGCTAGTAGAAGGTGAAAATGAACCGCTAAAGTTTCCAATTACAGTATTTTGCAGTGCTTTTTCTATTTCAGCCTCAGCGGCAGCTAAAGCTTCTTGGGAGTCTGCCTCTTCGGTCGATGTTCTAAGATTTGTAATTCCCCGCGAGGCAAGAGACAGTCCAATAGTCAGAAGAACAATAATTACCAAAATTACAATGAGAAGTACCTGCCCTCTTTCATTACTTTTGACTTTTGTCCCCGATTTAATCGGGGATTGACTTTTGACTTTCTGAGACATACATTTAGAATAACAAGTATTCCTATATTTTGTCAATCAGTTAATTTGTTTATCTTTGATAGTTTCTTATCGTAACTGCGGTTTCAAAAGTGATGGGAGGAGTAAATTTTTCAACAAGCGTACTTGATACTTTCGGCTTAAGAATAAAATGTATTCTAATTACAGGAATGTCTAACGCTCTTGACACAGTACACGTAAAAGTACAAGCTGACATTGATATTTCTGAGCTGGCAGAAGTCGTATCTATAAGTTCGGCGCTGTCTGAAGCAACTCTATAGTTACCTCCTCCCACATCCTGACATCTATATACGATAGAATTGTTATTGAACGGTTTTATTTTTATGTAGCTATAATCAGTTGAGGTCGGAGTAGGAGTAGGCTGTGTAGCTGGACAGGACCTAACGTAAGTGATCCCATCTGTACTCAATCCGTCAAAAGTTTGCGAGTATTCTATGGTCTTTGCCATTTGAGAAATAGTGTAATTACCGTTTTGCCTAATATTTTCGATTGTACTTGTTTTATTTGCTCCCCTGAGAGAAAATGTTATAGCTCCCATAACAATTGATCCCACAACGCCCAAAACAGCAATAACCACCAAAAGCTCAATTAGTGTAAAACCGTTTTTTAAATTCTTACTTCTTACTTCATACTTCATACTAGGGTGCTGGTTTTTGGTTGATATTATAAAAACAGGAAATAAGCTCTACTTTATGGCAATAATCATTGTCTGGACACTTACCATCAATCCAAGAAACTTTCGATTTCACCCTGCTGCCACTGGGGCCTCCGCCTGCCCCCGGACAATCACTTGCAATGATATCTATTTGTCTTATAAAGATCCCTACATTTGCTGTTGCACACGGTGGAACAGAGGAGGCAGGTAATGAAGTACTTCCTGACGAAAGACAGTAAGTCCCTGCTGGAAACCCTGCCCAGCCACCAGAATCTCTTGTTCGTCTTACTATTTCTATTCCTTCTTGTGCATATTGATTTGCCAGATTCTGATTTTTTGTAAATCGAGTGCTATTTAGGGAAGAGACGACAATGACCGCAATCGCACTTAGTATCATTACAGAAGCACCTAAAGCTAACAATATCTCCAAAAGTGTTTGGCCTGTCTGTTCTTTCATTGAATTTTTATTACTCCCCGTGCGTCAATTATAATAGTTTTATTCGGTATACTGCCCCCATACCCTTGTATTACAATTGTCCCTGCTGTTGCCCCGCCTGTTAATATGGGAAAGAAAAAAGATTGGTTTTGTGTAAATACAATATTTTTTGGAAGCGTTCTGGTAAGAATGGTTCTAATAATACCACCACAATTAATTCTTAGTCTGTATATATTAATCGGTCCTCCCCCAGATGAAGCCAGTATTACTAGATACCCATTAAGGACCCCTGACGCAGCACAGATTGATACGGAAGGTCTTACCTGAGACAATGCTCGCGACTTTGCCAGATTAAGCACACTCACGACATCCTTGGCTGCATTCTGAAGCGTCTGAACTTTGCTATATTCATAAAGTCCGGCAACGCCCAAAAAAGACAAAACACCCATAACAGAAATAACAACAATCAATTCTACTAGGGTAAAACCCTTCTGAGATTTTGTATTGTTGCTTTGAATTGTTAAAAGAATCATGGGCTTTCAAGAGTAAAAGACCAATTTGTAGTCCCTCCTGTACAATATGTTGCATTGTTGGATGGACTATCTTTTTGGGAATCATTAACATTCTCCAAACATGCAAACAGTCCGTAGCTTATATTACCACTCAAGCGATCATAGCTATATCTGTATTGACCTGTGTTTAAAGGATCGCAAGGAATCTTTTCCATATATGTTATCGGTGGTGTTCCCCCATCTGTCAATGCTGATCCGCAAGCAGGCAGAGGATCAGGCGGATAAATACCTTGGTCTGATATATATGTCTCTAGCGCGGCCTGGATTTGGCGAAGATCAGACTTTCGTTGTCCATCTCGCGCGCGCTGCCTTACTCCAATAAAATTTGCCATCAGAAAGCCTGCCAAAATACCAACAATTGCAATAACTACCAAAAGCTCTATCAAGGTAAATCCTTCGGATTTACGAATCATGAATAGTAAATCATGAATAATGCTTTTCAAGCTTTCTTTTCTATTCTTAATTCTTAATTCTTGATTCATAATTCTTTAGGGTGATGTATTCGTGCTTGTTGCCCCATAATTACACTGGAGCCCTGCGCCGCAGCTTAGCGCCCCTACATTGGGACATGCTCCGCCACAAGCTTGCGCATCATCTCCTCTTTCCAGACTGGCGTATAAATAGTAGGTCTGTGTATCTGGTCTTGAATAAGCATAGTTTCTGCCAGTACTTGGATCTTCAGGAACTTGTCCCATATATGGTGTCCAGCTTGCGCCAAAAGTCAAAGAGGAAGGATAAGTATTTGTATCGTTGTGAAAAATTTCAAGAGCTCTTTGAATTTGCCTAAGATCTGATTTTCTTTGTGCGTCCCGCGCTTTTTGCAGTCGGGTAAGAGGATCTACTACCGTAACAATCCCGCCAGCCAGTATCCCGATAATGGCTATAACTACCAATAACTCCACTAGGGAAAAGCCATATCCACGCCATAGGCACCGTTGGTGCCACAGGTACCGTTGGCGCGAACTCAAAGCAGCAGGAGACCTACCGTTACCTGCCTGATTTGTTCTCCAAAAAAAAGAGCCAAAATAGTCCCCACAACTAAAAAAGGACCAAATGGTATTCTTGTCCCGAGTAGTCTTTTTCTCCTCCATATAATCAGTATGCACCCCCAGAGAGCTCCTGTCAAGAAGGCTATATAAAAGGCTATTGCAATATTGGGAAATCCCAAAATAAGTCCCATCAAGAAGACAAATTTGACATCCCCAAAACCCATTCCTTTGCCGCGAGTAATTAAAAATAACAAAAGAAAGAATGCAAACGCTCCAGTCCCCGAAAGAAGATGGGGAAGTATTAAGGATGAAGGATAAAGTATGAAGTATAGGAAAGAAATAATTATTGCCGGAAAGACTATCTTATCTGGAATTATGCCATATTTTAAATCAGTAAAGAAAACTACAATCAAACTGCTTATTATGAACAAATAATATATAATAGTTATAATTGTTATAACATTTATGGTAAATCCTCCGAGAAAAAATAAAACTGCCACAAAAAGAACTCCTGTTGTCATCTCAACCACTGGATAATAGAACGATAGGGGAGTATGGCAATATCTGCATCTGCCCCGAAGAAAAATAAAAGAAAACAGGGGAATCAAGTCATACCATTCAAGAACTCTTTTGCACTTGTCGCAATGGGATCTTCCTCCGATAACAGACTCATCTCTTGGAAATCTATCTATCAATACGCTCAAAAAAGACCCAACAAACAAACCTATTAAGAAAACCAATATACATTTCAATCCATCA
>JBBTXK010000192.1:0-1568 GCA_038062315.1 Patescibacteria group bacterium | reverse complement strand
CGCTTGTGAGGGAGGATGCTGTGACTCCGGAGCCGAGAGCGGTGGATGAGAGGACATCAGTACCATTGATTTGATACGTACCTCCTGTCGGGAGGTTAACTGCTGTTTGTGAGATCGTCGTTGTTGCAGTACCTCCGATATATATTCTGTCAAAGAAGGATTCTCTTGTGGAGGATGCTTGGGAGAGTGAGGTAAGGCCGGTGACTCCGAGTGTGCCTCCGATTGTCGCGTTGTTCGTGACAGAGAGTCCTGTGCCTGCACCAGTGAGGGATGCTTGGCCTGCTGTGATGCCGTCTGTGCCGATGTCGATGGCACCGAATCCTGATGCGATGGAGCCTGATGCAAGAACTCCGGTTCTTGTGATGTTGTCCTGTGTTGCGGATGGAATGGTGGATGAGATGGAGGGGACTCCTCCGACTGATGTTACGAGGACTCCGTTGTTGGCTGTTGTGATTGAGGAAAGTGTGTCAGCGGCTGTGGTAAAGAGGATGGTGTTTGTGCCGCCGAAGGTGGTGAGGGCGGTGCCTCCTCGTGATACTGCGAGAGTTCCTGTGGTGTCGGAGAGTGCGATGCCTAAGGTAGAGGTAGCCACAAGAGTATAGCCTGTGCCTGTGCCGCGGAGGACTTGGCCGAAGGTGGGTGTTCCCGTGAGTCCTGTGCCTCCGAAGCCGACGGCTACCGCTGTTCCCTGCCATGTGCCGGATGTCAGTGTGCCGACGCTTGTGAGGGAGGATGCTGTGACTCCGGAGCCGAGAGCGGTGGATGAGAGGACTTGTGTGCCTCCGATGTAGTAGCCTGTCGTGTTTGTTGCGTTGAAGTTAACGGCAGTTGTGGTGCCGGTGATGACAGCTGAGCCTGTCACAGAAAGCGGTGTGCCGGGCGAGGTGGTGCCGATGCCGAGGTTGCCGCCATTTGAAACAATAAGTCGTGAAGTTCCACCCGTACGAAGGAGGACCTCTCCAATTCCATTAGCATCAGAATCTGCATCTATGACGGCATTCCCTGCATTACTCACTGCACCCGCTGAGCCAACACTTGCCGATGTCATTAGCGTTCCATCAGGAAAACGAATGCCATCAGACCCAGGTGTTCCACCTATATGAAGTTTCGCGGTCGGATTTGTTGTTCCAATTCCCACATTACCGTTGTCCAATACTGTGAGTATCTCCGCGTTATTAGAGTCAGCGATTACAAATGTTCTACCTGTACCTGTACCGCCTCCCGTGAGAGATATCCTTGCGCTTGGGCTCGTCGTCCCAACCCCCACTCTCCCGCTACTCTGCTGCACCACGAACTGATTGGTGCCGATGGTAAGTCCATTTGTACCAAGCGTAGACGTTGCTGATCGTGAAAGATTGATGTTTCCATCAGAGCTCACGAGGCCTGAATCGTTTAGAAAGACGGAGCCAGTACCAGCTTGTAGCGTCCCTTTCACCCAGAGATTTGATGAGTATGTTGAGGTTGAATTTGCGCCAGTGCCAAGTACATCGAGGAATCCTTGGATGGTGGAAGTAGCGGTGGTGGAGGTCGCGTTGATTGATTCCGCGACAATACCTCCCTCACCGACA
>JBBTXK010000191.1:0-7504 GCA_038062315.1 Patescibacteria group bacterium | reverse complement strand
AAGTTTCGCTTACACCGACCAGAGAATGGATAGAGCCGGAAGTGCCGGTTGATTTGAAAAAAGCGCTGTCTTCTTCCCCAAAAGCCCATGTGTTATGGAATGATATTACCCCAATGGCGCGTTGGGATTGGATTCGCTGGATACGCGCTGTCAAAACATCAGAAACCCGCCAAAAACATATAAAAGTAATGCTTGACAAACTTAACAAAGGAATGAGACGCCCCTGCTGTTTTAACCGTAACTTATGCTCCGAACCCTATGTATCGAATAATTGGGTGCTTCTTACGCCAAGTTGAACTTATTGCATAACAATATACTTGATTATAAAAGTCTTGATTTAAGTCTTATTTTGGTGCATAATCAGCCGCATGCCAGGCAGAACTGAGGCCGGACAATTTCTCGGGGTTGTTAGAGGAGCTCTTCGAGGCAGACCCTATACAAAGGAGGCTCCTGAATTCTTCCCTTCAGAATATCCCAAGGGCTTTCCTCCAAATCCTGAACCAGAAATATTATTAACGGAAATTAAAAGGCTGATAGAGGCTCAAAATTCAAATCATCTTCAATGGGATTTTCTTCCTTGGTCACCACAAAGAATTAATATTCATGCGCTTTTTAGAAGTTTAGCTAGCTTTACTGATGATCATACAGAGATAATACACCAAGAATATTTTCCAGTTGACCAAAGTATACGTTTTATAGAGGAAGTCATTGCAGGGAGCAAATCAAAAAAGGCTCCGTTACCGCTAACTGAGCAATTAAGTATTGCTTTGAAATGCACGGATGGACAATTATTGGCCGCATCCATACTTTGCCATAGTGCATCAAGAGCAGTCGGAAGAAATAGAGACCAAAGAGTAGATCCTGCGTTAAAATTTGATACTGACACAATGCAACAGTGGGGAGCTTCTATTGCAAGATTTGATGATGCAAAACAATTTGATCCTCCGGGCGATACCTACCACTTCTGGGCAACCTTCTCAATGGGACTTGCTCTAAAAAAAGCTCACCATCAACAACAAGCAGCCACCTTAGCTTATAGAACATTATTCTATTATGGAGCAGATATCATGGCTAGCGCTAGAAAATTTATAGTAAGAAATCCTTTGCACTTCAAGCATAAGGAAGTTGACAGAATGGGACTAAAAATTGGATGGAATTTAGGATCGATTCTGCAACCCACCAACATTTAAATACTACTTTTTTACAGAATACACTCTAGAAGGAAGCAAAAGAAGTCTGTTGATGCGACCTGAGACTCTTGTATGGTTAATGTTGCCCCAGTACTCCCGGCAAAATTCAGAGAATCAGAGCTGTCAGATGTTCGAGGCGCAAAAGAGCCATCAATGAAGGAAACTACTGCTTCTCCAATTGCCTTACCCCTAAACCCAATTGTAGCTATAGTTACATCCCCAGTCTCACCTAAAAAGCTTCCTCTTGAAATTTTTATATTTCCTTCTCCATAAGACTCTTCCGCCTGAACAGGAAAAGCTTCACTATAAGTAATCCATTCAACCTCAACTCTATCTAAAGGGTAAGCAAGGTATGCCGAAACTCCGTTAATAGACTCGTTATTAGTATTAATTTTAAAATCAACTGGAACAACGCTTCCAGAAGAAATAGTTGTCTTTCCTGGAGAAAGACTAAAAGTAGAAGCCAAAATATTACCCGCTGCCAAAAGGTATATAAGAATAGATAACAAAGCTACATAAAGTATTTTCATATGGCCTGTAGTATATACTACCAAAACTAAGATGTCAAGTCCCAAAAACTTAAGAATATGTATTTATTGTACGACTTTTTGAGCCTGCTGTCAAAAACAGTCAACATAAGCTTAATACTACAAATAATGTGATTATTTACTCTCTTGCGCAATAGGCAAAGAGAAGCTAAACGTTGACCCTTTCTTAAGTACTGACTCTACCCAAATTTTCCCTCCATGCATCTCAATAATTGATTTTGCAATATAAAGCCCAAGTCCTGTTTGCACTGACTCTGCCAATAGAGAATCCGAAACTTTAGAAAACTCAGTAAAAAGATAAGGTAGTTCTTCTTTGGGAATACCCTCTCCAGTATCTTTAATATGGGTAATAACGTAATTATCTTTGCGCTCCATGTAAATTTTTATTTTTCCGTCTTCGCTTGTATGTTTAATCGCGTTGTCTAATAGATTCGAGATCGCCTCGCCAATTCTTGTCATATCGCCTGGTACTTTTGGCAGAGCCTGTGATGGATGATCAATCGAAAGGCTTATTTTTTTATTTTTTGCTTTCTTTATAAAATCACGAACAATACCTTCAGTACAAAGAATCAAATCAATGGGTTGAATATCTAAGAACAAACATCCCGTCCGAATGTTAACAACATCAAGTAATCTCTCAACTAGTATTTTAAGCTCCTCGGTTGAGGCAACAACCCTATTAAGTAATAACTTTTGCTTATCATTTAATTCTTTACTATTCTTATTCATAAATACCCAGAGGTAACCAGCAATTGAGGTTAGTGGGGTACGAAGCTGATGAGCCACCATCGTAACAAAACCGAATTTCATCTTCTCAAGACGTTTGTCTTCTGTTATATCATGGAAGGTTAATATGCAACCTAAGTTTATATCCCATGCCTCTTTTGGTTTCCCAGAAATTATATTGGTATACAGCTCATCTTGTCCGCAAATAACTTTTAGGCCATTTTTTTGGAATAATATTCCCTCAAAGTCGTCTCTTCTAACTGGCGCATATTCCGTGGCTGACAATTCTTTATCATCTGAAAAAATCTTGATAATTTCGTTTATTGGTTTCCCCAATACTTTGGACGAAGTAACCCCAAGCATTCTCTCTGCTGATTTATTAAAGGTAATAATTTTTCTTTCAAGATCGACTGCAATAACAGCATCTGTGATTCCAGACAAAATAAAAAATAATTTATCTCTTTCGGCAATGTAAACTCTGGTTCTATCACGAACAATCTTTTCAAGATTCGCTGTTAACACCTCTAATTTCGAAGCGTATTTTCTAACTTCTGTAATATCAGATACTACCAAGATGTATCCTAAAACCTTGTCATTTGCCATAATCTTTGAAGCAGAAAGACTAACAGGTATTTCATTCCCTATGAATGTCTTTATTTTCGCTTCTCCTATTTCTATAAACTGCTGATTGGGAGACCAATTAACAATTTGCTGTTTCAATTTGTTGTAAAAGACCTCATCTTGAAAAATAATTTTTAGCGGAGCGCCCATAATATCTTCTGTTGGGAAACCTAGCAATCTTTGCGCACCCTGATTCAGGTATTCAATATCCAGTGAGTGTCCTATTCCAAGTACGCCTTCTTTTATTGTCTTAAAAACAACTGAGGCGAGCAAAACAGGATTAAATATAGTAACACTATATTTTAAGACGGCGTAGGCAATGATTAAGTTTGTTATTGTAACAAGAGGAACTGCAGCTGGAAATGCAGGTTGGGAAAATATTCCAGGGAGTATACCTTGAAAAAATACCCCTCCAATTGTTGGTATGGATATTGCTATTATAATTAGAAGCGCTTGTCTTTTTTTTAAATTATCTTTTGTTATCTGATAAAATCTTAGCATCAGGCCATAAGCAGGTATATAATAAGAAAGATGATATAGCGTGAAAAGGTTAAGATATTCTCCAGCTTTTACATAATAACCCCAAGGCGTTGCGATAGCTTGAGAAAAATCATTTATTTCCAAAAGGTCTGTATTCCAGAGCAGAAAAAGCATAACAAGAGCTGGCGTATAAAATAAAAAAACGTTATAAGACTTCCTTAGCGTTTCTTCTCTACCTGTAAAGGCCAAAGCGAAAGAGAGCTGCATTGGAGGAATCAAGGCCAGAGCCAACAAATCCCAATAATTCCAAAATTCAAAGACTTCTTTTGACTCCGTGTTGGATATAAAAAAGTGAGCTATAGCCATTACAACGGACAAGGTCAACAAAACCAGAAAGAAGAGAATGGCAAAAGAATCATAGCGGCTTCTCAAAATAAGAAAAATAAGAAAAATACAAGTAACAATAGAGAATAGGAAAATATAAGAATAAAGATTGATGGATATGAAGATCTCCATAAGTCAACTCTTCTGTCATTATATTAACTTAATATAGTAGTGGATTACAAGTGGGGATAGAAGATTATGCTATAGGATGATATAATCTATTAGTAATGACACTTGAAACAAGAAGCCGCGTACGAGAACAAGAAATTTTTAATTCTAGGGTAGATGAGATTAAACGAGTTTTATTGATTCCTGAAATTAAAAAAATTTTCAGTTTATTACCTAAAGATCCACGCGTTTGCGATCTTTTTACCGGAACTGGCGCAGGAATAAATGCTGTTTATGAAAGACTCGCAAAACTTGGAAAACCGCCAAGCCAAATAGTTGGCGTTGACGATTTCCATCTTGAAGAAGAAATTCTTAGTTTTCCTATGTTTAGAATATACGACCGCGCAGGATATCCGCTTTCCCAAGCAGAAACAATAAGAAACTTAAGGTTAATTTCAACTGAAACCTCTCTTACGATAAAAAGAACGGATGGGCTAGATTACCTAGAACAATTACCTAAGTCTCCATTTCCCTTTGATCTGGTAACAGGATTCTCTGTTCCGCTTAATTCAAAATTTGACGAAAGTAGATTTGAAGTAATGGTAAAAAATTTGCCAATGGAGTGCTATACACTATTTACATTTGGACAAACTTCTGAGTATTATCTCGATTTTTTGAGACGAAACCTCAACGGTAACAATGATATACAAAATTTGTGGGAATTTCATGCAAAACCTCAAGGAATCGCATCTCCTGGTTGGGACACATGGATAATGACAAATAGAAATTTGGGGAATTAAAGCCTTGCTCAAGTCGCTAAAGGCGCTTGAGCTCCTTTACGAAAAAGTTCGAACTTATTTTAAACAGGAGCGGTCGCGTGCCTTTTTAGCAGGGTGATTTAGAACGGGCGGGGGCGGCGGACGCCGCTTCAAAAAGTTAACTTTTAATTTTTGGGGTATTCATCTTCTTTTACTCGACCAATCTCTGGATTAACAAAAATTCCTGTCTCTTTCTGTAGTTCCTCAACGATCTCTTGATTTTTCTTTGACCATACCGGAAAATCCAAAAGACAAAAATCATATGAGCATTTAGGTCTTAATTTCTTTTCTGTGGCAATTCCTAGTACTTTGTGATTTTCTAGAAATCTTCCTCTTGCAATTAAACATATGGTTCCTAACATTGCCCTTCTTTTCTTCCTCGGTTCCGGATCGTCCTGAAAAAGAAAACAATATGTAACCCCTTCAAATGATAACATTCTTCGAAATAAGTCTTTCTCTTTATCATTATGTGATCTTATATGTGCATCAAGAAAAACTTTACTTAAATAACGTCTTTGAAAACGATTAGGCCGAGCCAGCTCACGAGCTACTACTTCGTATTTAAATGAACCTTCATGTGCCCTATTGATAATACTATCCCAACCATAACTAACTTCATCGGCTTTTTTCTTTGCTTTGTATTCCGGTTTACTTTGAAGATGTCCCCACGAACCTTCAGTAATAAGAACATTATCTGACTGTTCTAATTTTGCAAAGGTTCTGTTACTCATTAAATAATAGGCCAATAACTCTTCTTCCCCTCCAAAAATGATTAATTCCTTGCCTTTTTGAAACAATTCCTCCTTTGCCTTAAAATACAAGATGAAATCGCTAATAGTGTCTAACTCTTTAAGTAATACCGTTGTAATTTTTTTGTTAAGGACATGAATTATATTATTTTTTAATGTTTCAGCAAAGGAAAACATATCTTCACCTCTGCCAAAAAGTACAGAAAGTAGATAAACCTCTTTAATTAAAGTAGGATCAAATTGCTCTTCACCTCTTCTGGGATTCACTAATTTTATCGGTGATTTTAATTCAAATAATTCCCTACGTGCTCCTAAAAGCTGTCGCAAGTTTTTTTCAACTTCTGATTTTTTATATCTACCATCCTTATGAATTTTTAAATTTTTGATTTGCCAAATGATTGCTATTTCGTCAAAAACTACCAGAAGGTCACAAAGTTCTTTTCCATCTGGTAACTTAGGGTTTAAGTAACACCAGTCAGTCAGAAATGTTTTAACAGCCAAATCATGTAGAAACTTTTCTGTCTTTTGCCCTTTGATATAAAAATAACTATTTGGAGTTCGTTTACTCATTTCGGAGGTTAATTTTATCATTTTCAGCTTAAAATATAAAAGGTTAAAATAGTGGAGAAATTGGCCGATTTTATGCTAGACTGGTTTTATGTCGAGAGGTAAAATGATAAAAGAATTGTTAGTTTAAAGATAATATTGTTAGTAGTTTTTATATTCATCATCGTTTTGGGTTTAATTTATTTCACTTCAGAAAATGCTCAGAAATCCGGATTAATAGTTCATCCAAAAATCTCAAGTAGAGAGATAGATTATTATTTGGACGTACTTAATAGAGAACGCTTTACAGAAGAATCTAAGCAGACTATTCGAAATTTTATCAAGTCAGAATTTGAGAAATATGGCTATAAGGTAACAGAACAAAAAACCGACGGATTTATACCGGGATTAAATGAGCGTAGAATTTTTATCAACATTATTGCTGATAAAAGTATTCTTAACGAGGAATATATTCTAATTGGAGCTCATTATGACACCGTACCTCGAACTACTGGAATAGATGATAACGCATCAGGGGTAGCCGCACTTCTTGCCTTAGCTAAATACAACCAAAATCCTAATGTGAGATTCGTAGCATTTGATGGGGAAGAATATAACCTTTCAGGAAGTAGGTACTACATCAAAAATACTTCTCCTAAACCTCAACTTATGGTGAGTTTAGAAACAATGGGCTATTATTCGAATGAACCTAATACCCAATCCATACCAGCCTTCTACGATTGGGCGTATAGAGGTTTATATAATAGGCTGAAATCTAATCAATTTCGAGGTAATTTTTCTTCCTCAGTATGTACTTATAATGCAGATGACTTTTGCGATAAGTATGAGTCATATGCCTCAAGTCAAAATCTTGAGGTATATACAATTTATGTCCCAACATTATATTTTATTAGAAATTTCTTTTTAGATTTATTTAGAAGTGACCATACACCGTTTTTATTAGAAGGTATTCCCGCAGTTATGATTACAGATTCTGCCAATTTTAGATCTCCAAATTACCATAAGCCAAGAGATACAAGAGATAATGTTAATGCTGAGTTTATTGCAAAACAAGCCAATGCTTTATTAAGGGTTATATCAAATAAGGATTAATCTATTTTGAATATTTCTCATAAAATCTGTTCATGAAGAGAAGATTTGGATCATATTTTCTTTTTAGAGCAAAGAACCGCTGAATATTTGGATATGCTTTATGTAGCTGATCGTCGGTAAAATACAATTGATAAGATAAATAAGGTTTTCCACCTAAGCTAATAGTTATAGTGAACCCAAAACAAATTGATTAAAATTTATAGTTGTACGATCGTCCTGTA
>JBBTXK010000190.1:0-10572 GCA_038062315.1 Patescibacteria group bacterium | reverse complement strand
TTTTTATTTAAAATTATTTTGAGATTTGCCTGCCCGCCGAAGTTCGGCAAAGCCGAACGAAGGCGGGAGACTTCCGATGGCGATCCATCGGAGGAAGCATTGTCAACCACAATGACCCCATAGCTAATTTTATTTGAAACCGAATCCAAAATAGAATTAATGCATCTTTTTAAAAATTCCTTTGTATTGTAGTTGACTATAATGATACTTAGATCAATCATAATTTATTCTTAAAAACCATCACGGATTCGTACACCCCTTCTAATTTCGAAACTACAATTCTCCAATCATACTTTTTCTCGATAAATTTTCGAGCTTTATTGACAATTCTTTCATATTCTTCTTCATTTTCCAAAATATCAATTACCTTTTGGCCAAAATCATAAGAGCCTCCGGCAATCAAAATTTCTTCTCTGTCTCTTGCGTCAATGCCTTCATTACCAAGAGAAGTAGTTATCACGAGAACTCCGCTTGCCATCGCCTCCAAAATTTTAAAACTTGTTCCTCCTCCAACTCTTATCGGCGCAAGCAAAACATCTGCTTTTTTGTAAATCAAACTCGTATCTATTGGCGCATTTTCGTCAAATAAAACGTTCTCGCCTCCCAAAGACTTAATATTTTCCGGAATCTCCCTTCCAACAATCCAAAGCCATAATTTTAAATTTTTAATTCTAAATTTCAAATTTATTTTGGGCCATATTTCTTTGAGTATCCAAATTGCCGCATCTTTATTCTGTACCCATCTAAAATCCCCAATAAAAAGTATTATTTTTTCTTTTCTTGATACTTTATACTTAATACTTGATACTTTATACTTTTCAGTATCGACTCCGTTCGGCACGACTTTAACAGCTTTTCTTTTTTTGTCCATTATTTTTTTCTCAATCTCAGACACTGCTACTAACCTCGTAGCTTTCTTCCACGTCTTTTCTTCCCAATATCTAAGCTTCAGAATATCTATGTACAAAAAAGGCTTTAAGGGCAGAGGCGCATTTTCGGCAAATCTTTTATAAACTAAATACTCTATATTATGTTCCACCAAAATAATAGGAAGCTGAGTTTCTGGAATATTTTGGTAAACATAGGACGTTTCAACGTGAATTAAGTCAAAATGTTCTTTTCTTAATAATTCTTGTAACTTTCTTTTCATTGCAGAAATTGTGTGTCCCACAACCAAAAAAGGTAAGGCAGAAAATCCTGTTTTAATAATATTTTCAAAACTCCATTGTTTCTCTCTGTTAAAAGTTACTACCTTTTCACAAAATTTCCCAACTTCTTTTATATCTCTCTCTTTCTGGTATTCTCTTTTCTCGCAAACTAGAGTTATCTTATGTCTTTTTGAAAGATGTTTTATTAGGTTATACAATCGAATATGCCCGCCTGAAAAAAGGGGATACGGAAGATATGATGAAACCATCAAGATTTTCATGGCTCCTCCTTTAGGGAAAAAAGTAAATATTCTTTTTGAGAAGATATTATTCTGTAAGTTTTCCCAGTATCGTAATCTTTGGGGGTTGGACTAGCCAAAACCAAATATTCTGCGCCCATCTCTATCATCTCAGAGATATCTTTTTCAAAACTTGCCCATCCTTGCCTATTTGTTTGATATAGAAATGATGTGTCTCCATCATAAGGCGCAATAATCTTCGCGTTCTTGGGAGTAAGCCTATCCACTGCATTTCCAGCAACAATCAAAGAAGGGTTGTTAATATTAAAGTAGTCCCGAACATTGTACCAACCAAAAGCCAGCATAAATGTTGCTGAAATAACAAAAATTAAAACTGACGCAGTGGTGTTGAAATACTCTTTTGATCTTTTCAAAATAAACTCGCTGCCAATACCTAAAAACATACAAATGCTGGGCAATATCAAAATTTGATAGTAATCATGCTGTACGTTCCCCCGAGCAATTATTGCCAAATACGAAAGAGAGGATACGGCAAAGGAAAGGAAAAAAAGATAACTTTCTTTCTTTATCCTAAACATAAATCCCATCATTAGAAGAACAATTCCCCAATAACCCAAAATTAACCTTGATATTCTGTCAGCAAAAATCCAATAGAAGTAAGCTCCTTTGAATCTAATATTTCCCTCATTAAAAAGCCATGCTGTAACTGGAATACCTTCTGGAAATTGAATTATCCAAATTCTCCAAAAAACTAAAGGAGCAAGAGAAAGCACTAAAAATACCAAGAGCTGCCATTTTTTGATTAAGGAAAAACCAAAATGCCGCAAGGCAAGATAAATCATCGGCAAAGTAAAAAACAAAGCATAAGGCTTGAGTAATAATGCACCGGCTGTAAAAATAACCGCAAATAAAAATTGAAAATTAAAAATTGAAAATTGAAAATTCTTTGTCGAGAGCCACCTGTCAAAAAAATATATTCCACCCAAAACTGCCATAGTCATAGACATATCCGGCAAAATCGTCCGGCTATAGTAAATACTATAAGGAATAAATAAGAAAAAAAACATTGAAGAAATTCCTGCAAATTTACTTTGATATTTCTTAACAAGAAGGTAAAGAAAGAACGAGGCCAGAAGCGATGAGAAAATCGAAACCAATCTTCCCCATTCTTCAAGCGTAAAATTACCAAAAATTTTATATAAACCTGCCTGGGCAAAATTATAAATTGGAAATTCTACAAATCTATACCCTTGGGGATTGTCCAGTCCTGAGGCAACATTAGACAGATCGTCGAATCTAGGATGAAAGATGTCAAATCCGTATTTAATGAAGTTTCGGGAAACCGCAGATGTATCCGCCTGACGCCACGAATGCCAATCCAAAATAGGACTGTCAAATCTATATAATCTCACCAAAAACCCGCCAAAGAGAACAAGAAACAAAACAAAAAATTCAACTTTCTTCACGATCTTATTCTACAATTCTAATTGATTAGATATCTACTTGCAAACGCTATCAACTTATGTAATCAATTCTCTACCCTTACCCTTCCGATATACCTTTCCGATATGGGATCGGAATAGATTCGACGATCCGGGATAGCCGCTTTCTATGTACGCAATTGTTGAATTGTTGTTTATTCGTCTTGCTGTGGGAAATTTTTGAGGCGGGTTAGTTCTTTAAGCGAACCGTCCTCTTGAAACACAAATACGCGCTTGGAGGATGAATCTCCTGCATAACCTAAGGCCTCAGAAACAGTCTGGTGCTGAAAGATCTTAAGATTCTTATTTTGAAACGCAAGCCAGACAGCATCAGAAAGACCAACAGGAAATACCCATGCCTCTCCATTTCGAATCGGCACGTTAACAAAATGAATCTCTGCAATTTCATTTGACCAATTGTCTTGATACAATCCGTCAATTGCCAGAAAGAATTTCTTTGATTTCTCTCCTGCGCCATTCCAATCGACATGGTTTTGCTGAGCTTGAATGGTGTGAGCAAGAACAAATACAGCAATTAAAACTATGATGCCAGAAAGAGCAATATCGCGTCCGAAACTTTGCGAATATATATATAGTTTTTTAACCAAAAGAACAAAAATCAAAATGAGTCCCAAAGATGCAAGATAGAGATATCGGGAGGCAATATTCCCAAGCCCTAGGAACGGAAGAAGAGATACTGCGAAAAATAAAAAACCAAAAAGCATAATTCTCCTTTCATCTTTTCCCATACTCCTTACAAGGTTTCTATACAAAAGAAAGAACGCAAACAAAATCAAAGGCGTCAAAACCAAAGCTAACAATATCTGCTCTCGCATAATGCCCCGAAAGCCCTGGTACAAAGGCAGCACCATTGGCCCAAAAAGGGTAAGCATTAAGTAACCAACTGTGTTACCCGCAAAATTGAAGGGAAGCTTCAAAAGATCATAGCTGTAGTCGCCGGAAAGCCAATGGCTTTGCGCAGCAAACCTCACAAGAAGATAGAAAGGTATAGGAGCAAACAAAATCATGTAGGAAAGCCTTTTAAATAGGCTCTTAATCGTAAATGATTCATCATGCGTTATTTTATAGACAATAATTAAAATTGGAGCGATTATCCCAAGTTCGTGGAAAAAAAGACTGGCTATAAAAGAAAGTAACGAAAGGACGTAATAATAGGACCTCTTTTTTTCCTCCCACAAAATAAAGAAGATAACGCCTAAAAGTATAAAAACTGCGTTAAAAAGGTAGCCAGTCCCCGAGATCCAAAAAACGACCTCAGAGTAACCGCTTGCGATAAGAAACAAAAAAGAAGAAAAGGCTGCAAGAAGAGTACTTTTCAAAACCTTTTTGCCAAGCAAAAAGAAAAGCATTGCAACGACAAAGTGAAGAAAAATTGAGAGTGCATGGTAAGGCACCTGATTGAGCCAAAATAAAGAGTGCATTAGGTAAAAATACACTTTTGCCCCGGGCCTATAGAAAAATCCATCTGAATCTGTAAAATAGGAAAGAATGCAATTCTGACAGCCTGCTGCCCATCTAAACCACGTAAAGTCATCTCCAACAAAGAAATTTGATAGAATCGGTGAAAAAATAACAATCGTTGTAGCCAGCAAATACAAAATTATTGCATACGTTGAAGTCACCAATACTCTAAGTTCTCTCACAAGGTCTATATACTTTGTTTGATACAAACCCAAAATCCCAAGAGTTACTCCAACTAAAAGCCAGAGTAAAAATGCAATCTTGGATGCCTCAAAAACATCAATAAGTAATGCATTGAGAGAAAGACCGACAATGCCTCCTACAACCCCCAAAACGAAACTTCTTACAAGCGGAGAATCAACATCTGACAATATGCGCTTTATATAAATTCCCAATGACAAAAATATGACAAGAAAAGAAATAATGCCAAGTAATCCTATCTCTCCTAACATTCTAAAGTAATTGTTGTCAACGGCAAGACTGACAGATCCATATCCGCTCCCAAATAAAATATTTCTCCCAAATGCTTTGAGCGCATTGGGCCATTCGCCCTGAAACCTGGTTGTAAATGAGAGATCGTATGCCGCGGCTCTTTTAACCAAAAAATCTCCGCTAAAAATAAGTACTTCCGAAGAAGCTGTAGTGGTAAGATCAGAGGCTTTCTCGTAAAAGAAATTCTGTAGTCTCTTGGTTACTGGGGAAAGCGGTAGATTGATATAAGAAGTACCCTGAGGTAAATTTTCCCCGGTTGAGATATTATTTGCAACAATCAGAGGAGCTTCTTGAGGAAGAAGTTCTGGGGACACTATTGCAGAAGGAGAAGCTTCCTCAATTTGGCCTCTTCTCGCCGCATCGAGGTTAATTTTATCTTTATCTTTGGGGTATTTTTGTTTGATGATCTTGTTTCTAAAGTATTCTGAAGGAACAAAGGAAACGTGTCCAATCGCCTCCCCAGTTTTTGCATCAACCAATACGTCTACCTCTTTGATAGTATTGCCAAAACGCGAAAGAAGCGTTGGCTGAAATATGAAAAAAAGAAATACAAAAAGCATTACTATGGGTAATGAAAAAATCACAAATCGTTTTTTTTGCAAAAAAAGAACCACAACAAGCGCTACCAAAAGTACAAAAAATGATACTCTAGACACTGTCATAAAAAGAAGAACAATGCCAGCAAGAATGCTTCCCAAAAGTATTATCTTTACAAAATAGCTTCTAACCCCAAAAAAAACGCTTGCCACTATCGGAATAACCAAAACCAAATATGCGGCGAGATCATAATGACCTCCAAAAGTAGATGGAACACGAGAAAGCGGAGAGAGTGTTATTGGTACTCCTTTTGCAAATTCCTCATTCATCGTAAGATATGCTGGAAAACCAGCATATTTTTGCCCAAGGCCGTACGCAAAAACTGCAAGAAGCGTTAGAACAAGAATCATAACAATTATTGGAAGAGCCCGTTTGTCACGAATCCCCGCATACGCAACAAAGAACAAACTCATATATTCTATGTGGCGTAAAAAATTCAAAAATGCTACATTAGGAAAAACATTGGGGATGGAAGGAAAAATTATCACCACCCCATGAATAGTTGCAATAGCACCAATAATCCAAAAGACCAAAATAGGGAGCGTCAGGGGAGTCTTAAGCGTAATTTTACGCTTTAGGAGAAAAACTGTCCATAAACCTAAAACTAAAACCACAACAAGGTCTTCTACTCGAATATAAACCCATGTATTTTTTACATCCAAAAGAGGAATCTTTGGATACAATGGAATAAATGCCAATAAAAAAATAGTTGCAACAAACAAGATGTTGTCAGAAATCCACTTTATAATTTTCATACTCTAATCGCACCCTTTGCCGTAAGGAGTGTCTTAACCACAAGATACTGCCAATAACTTTTGTGTTTTTTGTAAAAATACAAAATTCCTCTATCTATATTTTTGATAGCAAACTTTCTGTTGCTACTTCCTAAGGACTGATGTACTATTTTAACATCCGGGTAAAAACAAGTAGGAAACCCCAATAATTTTCCCCTAAAACACAATTCCATATCTTCCATATACATAAAAAAATGCTCATCAAATCCCTTAAGCTTTTCGAAAAGCTTGCGTCCAATCATAAAGCAGGCGCCGCTGACCCAATCGGCTCTTGCTACTTGTTTTGGGCTTCCCCGAAGCCACCCGAATTTCTCCCCGCCGATAATAAGCAGTAAAAAATTGAATATCGTGTAAAATTTACCGGCCGAAGGCTGAGGTGAGCGGTCGGAATTCAAAAGCTTTCCTCCCAGAATTCCAATATAGTTGTTCTTTTCTAAAAACTCTATCATCTTTAAAAATCCTTTATCCAAAACCTGAGTGTCTGAATTTAGAAATAGAATGTATTTTCCTTTTGCTGCCTTTGCGCCAATATTGCATCCCTTTGCAAACCCAAAGTTTTCCTTATTTTCAACCAATTTGATATTTGATATTTGAGATTTGAGATTTGATATTGCCGATGGCGACCCATCGGTTGATGCATTATCCACAACAATTATCTCAATCTTCCTATCTTTTAATTCTTTTCTATATTGTTCAATAATTGATTCGATACATCTTATCGTTAAATCTTTTGTGTTATATGAAAGAATGATAATTGACAAAAATGTACTCATTGTTCCATTGTTCAATTGTTCCATTGTTAACCACCCTAATTCCCTTTAACAATGTTGCAATGAAACAATTTAACAATCGTTTTATCTAAACCACGCAGCTCTGCCCAATTTATACTTAAGATCTTTAACTTCTCTTTCTCCTATTTTTTTTGCTGGCACTCCTCCTACAATTTCATATTCCCCCACATCCTTTGTAACTACAGCACCAGCCCCAACCACTGCTCCCTTGCCGATCTTAACCCCCGGTAAAATGATTGCACGAGGGCCTATAAAGACATAGTCTTCGATTGCTACAGGTGCAGTAACCGCGCGAAAATCATCACTTTGAACGTCGTGTTCTGAATTGTAAATCATAACCTCTGAGGCTATGTCTACATGATCTCCTATCAAAAGTTTATCTCTACCGTCCAAAACCGCCCCCTCGCCAATGATCGAATCATCGCCAATCTGTATATTTCTTGGATCATAAAACCTAGCTCCCATATGTATTGTTGACCCCTTACCAATTTTTACTCCAAACAGTCTGTAAAAAAAACGTCGATAGTGGTGTGAAGGAATATATCCCACAAAATGCATCTTCATGACTACAAACTCCAATATGATAGCATTTATCCGTCTTAAAAATTTTCTTATCATTCTTATTACTTAATACTCCCTAAAACCCTTAACGTCTCCCTTGCTGTTTTTTCCCAACTAAATTTCTTGACCTGTTCATATCCTTTTCTAATCAATTCTTGCCTAAGCTTTTTATCTGCTATAAGTAATTTAATTTTTGATGCAATATCATCAATACTTTTTGGATCAACATAGAGCGCCGCATCTCCGCCCGCTTCTGGAAGAGAAGAAACATTACTCGTAATTACAGGACAACCATACTTCATAGCTTCAAGAACTGGCAACCCAAATCCTTCATAAAGACTTGGCAAAACAAAGCAAAGTGCATTTTTATAAAGAAGGGGCAAATCTTCATCGGGAACAAAATCTAAAAACTTTACCTTGTCTTCTATTTTAAACTTTTTCGGAGCTTCCAAAATCTCCTCATACAACCAACCTTTTTTACCAACAATAATAAGCTCTAGCGAGCGGGGAGCTTTGGCATGAAAAATTTTTTCACTAGAGTCGCCGTAGGCGACCGTATCCCGAGGCGAGTGATAACGAGCCGCAGGGACGCTTGCGTTTGAAAAATTTTTGAACTGACGAAGCGACCTCAGCTCGCTAGTGACCTTTGCAAATGCCTCAATAAGCCTTACAATATTCTTCCTTGGCTGCAGCGTCCCAACAAACAAGATATAATTTCCCTCGATCTTATATTTTTCTTTGAGTAATTCTGAACCTTGCATTATACTTTTGAGCTTTGTCCCCGATTGAATCGGGGATTGAGTTCTGAGTTTTACTCCCGGATAAGTCACGACTACCTTCTCTTCCGACACATTGTATACTTTGATTATATCATCTTTGCTTGCCTGACTTATTGTAAAGATTTTTTTTGCTTTTTTTACCGAATATCTCGTCCAATTTTCAAGCTGGTATAAGTCTGAACGCTTAAACATTTCGGGATAATGAATATACGATAAATCCATAATGGAAATTACTGTTGGAATAGGGGAGAAACGAGGAGCATAATGAGTGGGACTAAAAAAAACATCGGGTCTTGGTTTATGAAAATATAAATCAAACGGCAACCCAATCTGCGTCCACAACTTCTTCTGCCCAAAAACTCGGTATCGCCAATTCTCGCTTACTTTTGGCAAATCTTCTCTCGGTCTATCCTTTAAGTATATTTGAAATTTGAAATTTGCTTGCCCGCCGAAGCCTTGGCGAAGGTGGGACTTTTGACTTTCATGGAATTCCCGCAGCAATTCAAACGCATACTCGCTAATCCCCACCCTCTTTTCAACATTAGCTTCATTTCCATCAATCCCAATCAACATAAATTTCCGTGATTACTCACATTATGATATCACAAACACCAATTTATGTTTATAGCTAAGATAGTGGAACACGAAGATCCCAATCAAGAAAGATTTTGATTCCGCCAGCTTTTTTCTATTCTTTTTAAAGCTAGGATATAGGCTGCCTGCCGGAGAGTAGTTTTGTATTCTAAACTCGCCGCGTAAACTTCTTTTGCGGCAATTTCCATTTTTTCTTTGAGTTTCTTAAGGACTTTCTCTTTTCCCCAATGCTCATTATGCAGGTTTTGATACCACTCAAAATAACTTGTTGTTACACCTCCAGAGTTAGCAAGAATATCTGGAATTATTATAATACCTTTTTTACCAAGAATCTTATCTGCCTCAAGAGTAGTTGGGCCATTTGCCATTTCTAGAATTATTTTTGCTTTTATTCTATCTGCATTTTTATAAGTTATGACATTTTCAAGAGCCGCCGGCACCAGAATATCCACTGGCAGCTCCAAGATGTCTTCCGGTTTAATAATATCTTGTCCCCCAAGCTTCTCTTTATTTTTAAAATCACAAACTGATCCTACGCAATAGCATCCAGACAAGAAACCCCTTTTTTCTTTACACCTATTTATTTCTTCTGTGTCTCGTATTCCCTCTGGAATATAAATTCCGCCCCTTGAGTCACTTAGCGCAACAATCTTAAATCCTTTTTTTTGCAAGAAATACGCAATATATCTTCCTACATTTCCAAAACCCATAATTGCAACACTCAATCCCTGCCTGCCGGCAGGCACGGCTTTTGGATTCTTTCCTAGTTTTTTAAGTATTGACATCAGTGTTACCGCTCCGCCAAAGCCCGTTGCAACAACTCTCCCCTCCGATCCTCCCATCTCTAATGGCTTCCCTGTTACAACCGCCCTAAGCTCCCCTTCGCTATACTTAACTTTGTCAGCCAAAGGCTGATCCGCCTCTGGCGGAAACTTTGAACTCTTGTCCTGAGCTTGTCGAATGGATTGAACTCTGAACTCGTCCACAATCCATCCCATAATTTTAGAATTAGTATTTATATCTGGGGCCGGAATATCTTTATACGCGCCAATAACATCAAAAAGCCTCCTGCTAAATTGCCTTGTTAATTTTTCAAGCTCAATTTCTGACAAACTTTTTGGGTCAAGAGCAATACCACCTTTCCCTCCACCAAATGGCACACCAACAACTGCATTTTTCATGGTCATCCAAAATGCCAAAGCCTTTACCTCGTCCATGTCAACTTTGGGGTGATAACGAAGACCTCCCTTGTATGGGCCTAGTATATTGCTATGCTGCACTCTGTATCCTCTAAAGACTTTTATTAAGCCTTCCTCCATTTGAATTGGCAGTGAAACTTCAATAATTCTATCCGGCTCCGAAAGCATCTCAAAAAGCAGCTTATCAAGTCCTAATTTTTTTGAAGCTTGAATTAGCTGCTGCTTCGCTCTTATCCAAGGATTTTCATTATTCATAATTTACTCACCACATACTGTCATCCCGAGTGAAACGAGGGATCTCCAGCGAATTTCTCTAATCTTTCCATCCCTTCCTTAATATTTTCAAGGCTTGTTGCAAAACTTAACCGAATGTAGCGATCATCGCCAAATGCAC
>JBBTXK010000189.1:0-6708 GCA_038062315.1 Patescibacteria group bacterium | reverse complement strand
TTTACTGAGTATCTAAACAAAGCCTAAGGGATGGCGATCGTTCATGGAATACGGGGATTTTGATTATTCATTAAATAAAGTATATTATATGCCTACATTAATTTCAATAATAAAGTAAATGTTTAAACTTCTAACATTTTTATTATTGTTCGAACATAGTCAAAAACTTCTCGATTCGTCTTTCAGCCTCACTTAAAGGAATGCTTTGTCAGGGTCAAATTGAATATGTTGACACGTATTTGTTTCATAGCACGGCTTTACTTTAAGTGTTCCAGTAAAAAGATCCTTAAAGTATTTCCACATAAAAGGTGGAAGTTTTCTTGAACCATCTTTATATTTTCCCATAGTAAATGCTGCTATATAAACAAAAAGGTGGCCATCATCAACACTCCCATAATTAATATTATTTTTATCTGGACAGCTACAGTGCGCCCATAAACTAAATTTTGCAAATTTTGAAACAAGCAAATAATCTTTATCTTTCATTTCAGAGAGTCTTATCAAATCAAGCACGTATTGTTTCTTTAATTCTTCATTATCTTTTGTTTTGTCCATCCACCATGCATGTCCCATTTCATGAATAGCAAGCTCATCATTTGCTGATCCAACAAAAACTACTCTTATCCTATAATCGTATCTGCTGTGGACAAATACTTTAGGCAAATCTTTGTTTGAGAGTTCAGCAACATTAAGCCATGTAGTAAATCTAAATTGCCATTTTGCTTTCTCTGTAAATCCATAATTATCCATAAGTTTTTCTCTATATCCAAGTGATCCTGTATGGAAAAATAAATAACCTAAAACAAAAATAATAAAAATAATAATACTCAGTATTACTGATGTTTTTAAAAGAAAACGAAACAATTGAATCCAAGGTGGATCAACAAACTTTGCAATATATTCTCTAGGAATAGATCGCGATCCTGCAGTATTCTCTTTTTCATCATCTGCGAGAAAAATCTTGCAACTCGGGCACCATACCTTACCTTGATAATATACGGAATCAGATCCACAAATCTCACAAAGCATATCTTAAATTTTTATTAACTCTTTTATTTTATGTAAGAAAATTTGCTTTGTTATCATAATTCATAAATTATATCATGATAAAAGTGATTGTTGCGTTAGTTTAAAAAAGACAAAATAATATTAAATTCAGGGGTGAGAAAATGAATAGCAAAATATTAATCGGAATCATTGTTGTCCTTATAATTAGAGCTTTTATTTTTATTGGAAAAAACAAGTTAAGTCAATCAGTAAATCAACCAACAATAGATAACTCTCAACAATCAGTGATTAACAGGATTCGCAAGAAAGTTTAATAGCCCGTAAAAATCTCAATAAATATTTTTTCATTGGGAACTCCCATATTCCTAACTACCTCTTCTATTGCCACGACCATAGATGGAGGACCGACGATAAAGTATTGAGGCTCTAAAATATTTGGAACGTATTTTTTAATAAGGTCTTCTGAAATCCTTCCTGTCTCTGAACTCCATTGAACATTCGATCACTCTGGATGGCTAACTGTATATACAACTTTTATATACGGATTTTTCTTTGCAATATCCGTTAATTTATTGTAAAAAACTAGATCTTCAACAACAGAAAAAGAAACAATAAGAGTTATTGGAATTGAAAGTCTTTTCGCGAAAACATATGTAATCATACTCTGGAACGGCGTAATACCAATTCCTCCTGCCAAAAACACGCGGGGATTTTTTTCTTCTTCGTTTAACACAAACCCTCCCATTGGTCCAAAAAATTTCACCTTCTCTCCAGACGCAAGATCTAGCATTCTTCTCTTGAAGCTAGAGACAGTCTCAAAACTCGTCATTCTGGCTTGTCCAGAATCTCCCTTCCCTTCATAACCAAAGCGCTGTAGAGATTCTGGATGCGCCTTCGGCTTACCAGAATGACTGGCAGCCTTTGTTGTAACCATAATATGACTTTTCTGCATCTGCGAAGAGGCGATTGTAAAAGACCTTAAATTCCCTCGATTATCAGGATTATTAATATCCAATGTCATTCGAACGTATTGGCCGGGCAAAAAATCAAAATCCCGCTCAGCGGGGTCAAAATAAAATGAATATGTCTCATTTGCAACCTTTTCCTTTTTGACAAATGGAAGAAAAAATTCTCTGGCTTCTGACATACATATAATTATATCATCGGTTGTAGTATGAAAATTGTGCTAAAATAGCTGCATGTCAAATATACACCTCAACAAAGAACAGCTCGAAGCCGTAACCTATGGCTTAGGACCCCTTTTGATTATTGCAGGAGCTGGCACTGGAAAAACAACAGTTATTACAGAGCGCATTAAATACTTAATCCTCAAAAAAGGCGTACTTCCATCTCAAATTCTAGCTCTTACTTTTACTCAAAAAGCATCAGAAGAAATGGAAGAGCGTGTTGATGTTGCAATGCCTTATGGTTATACACAAATGTGGATTTCAACTTTCCATGCATTTTGCGACAGGATTTTGCGAAACGAAGCAATACATATAGGGCTAAATCCCAGCTACAAACTTATGACAGAAGCAGAAACCATACTCTTTTTAAGAGAAAATATTTTTAAATTTAACCTTTCCTATTTCCGACCGCTTGGAAATCCCAGTAAATTCTTACAGGGCATAATTCAGCACTTTAGTCGATTGCGCGATGAGGATATATCGCCTGAGGAATATCTGAAGTATGCAGAAAATCTCACGAAAGACACTAAATTTTCGCGAATTTCGCGAAACATTAGCGATTCTAGCGAGGAACAACAGATGGATGCAAAAAAAACATTAGAGTTAGCCAATGCGTACAAAACATATCAAACATTAAAGGAAAGGGAAGGTGTTATGGACTTTGCAGACCTAATAACAAACACGCTAAAACTTTTCAGAGTTAGAAGAAATATCTTACGACAGTACCAAGAACAATTTAAGTATATATTGGTTGATGAATTCCAAGACACCAACTTTGCCCAAAACCAGCTCGCAATTCTTCTGGGAGATGTACAAAAAAATATTACTGTAGTTGGAGACGACGATCAAGCTATTTATAGATGGCGCGGCGCTGCAATCTCAAATATCATACAATTCAGAAAACAATTTCCAAATGCAAAAGTTGTAACACTAACTAAAAACTATCGCTCCACCCAAGAAATTCTCGACAAAGCATATGCTCTTATTCAAGATAACAATCCTGATCGATTAGAAGTTAAAGAGAAAGTAGACAAAAAATTAAAGGCACAAAGCAATACAAAATCCTACCCTATTGAGCTTTTATACCAGAGGCGAGCTGAAGACGAAGCAGATACGGTGGTAAAAAAAATTCAAGAGCTGGTTGATAAAGAAAGTCAGGAATATAAAGATATAGCAATTTTAGTTCGGGCAAACGACCATTCGTTAAGTTTTGTCAGAGCGCTTCAGAGACATAACATTCCTTATCAATTCTTAGGACCCGGAAGACTTTTTCACCAAGAAGAAATTAAAGACCTGATAGCGTATCTAAAAGTTCTGTATAATTTTGAAGATTCTGCTTCTTTGTATCGGGTTTTAACCTTTCCGATTTTTGATTTGGATAGTCGAGATGTTGCAGCAATTCTTAATTTTGCAAAACGAAAAAACCTCTACCTTTTTGAAGCCTTAGAAGAAATTGCAGAGAACCACTCTCGTCATTCTGGGGATCAGGCGAAGCCTGAGACTCCAGAATCTCCTTCGTTAAAAGTGACTGTATTAAAACCAATTGTTCTTAAAGACTCTACAACTGATAAAATAAAAACTTTAGTTGAAATGATAAAACGCCACCTAAAGCGCGTGCCAAAAGATAGTGCTGGCCAAATTCTTTACTATTTCCTGGAAGATTCAGGCATGCTTAAAAAATTTTTATCTGCCACTGCTACCGAAACACACAAATACCAAAATGTTGCAAAGTTTTTTGACAAATTAAAAACATTCGAGGTAGAACACGAAGACGCACGAGTTTTTCCAGCTGTTGATTGGATTGACCTTTCGATGCAGATGGGAGAAAGTCCTCTTGCTGCCGATATCGATTGGTCTGAAAACAATGCTGTTAATATCTTAACTATCCATTCAAGTAAAGGTCTCGAGTTTCCTGTTGTTTTTTTGGTAAATCTTGTAAGCCAGAGATTCCCAACTAGAGAAAGACGCGAGCAAATCCCAATTCCTCAAGATTTAATTAAAGAAATTCTGCCCGAAGGAGACTATCATCTGCAAGAAGAAAGACGTCTGTTTTATGTGGGTATGACAAGGGCGCAAGATAGGTTATATTTTACAGCAGCTAATTTTTATGGCGAGGGGAAAAGAGATAGAAAACTTTCTCCATTTGTATATGAGGCATTAGGAGTAGAGAATATCAAAAAATTATTAGACAAACAAGAGGAGAAAAAAACTATTATCCAACCTTCTCTCCTTGATTGGGCTAAACAAATTAACGCCGATGCAAACATGAAGCCTCTAAGCGCTAAACCCTACGTATTAAATCCTATAACGTACATTTCGTATTCGCAAATTCAAACCTTTAATTTTTGCCCGCTTCATTATAAACTTCAGTATATTCTGAAAGTTCCAACCTCACCCTCCGCCGCATTAAGTTTTGGATCAAGCTTGCATGCAGCGCTTAGAGATTTTTATCAACAAGCAAGTCAGAATGCCGCGTTAAAAAACGGGGAGATTATTAAAATCTTAGAAAAATCTTGGATAGACGAGGGTTATGCAAGTCGCGCACATCTAGATGAGGCGTTTGAAAAAGCAAAATATGTCCTTTTACGATATCTAAAAAACAACATGACAAGAGAAAACATAAAATTAGTTAAAGTCGAAATTCCTTTCAATTTCTTTCTCAAAAAACCTAAAAACCCTTTTACAAACCTTAAGGTAGCTGGAAGAATTGATAGAATTGATAGAATTGCCAATAATAAAATAGAAATTATTGACTATAAAACTGGAAGTAATGTTCCTAATCAAAAAGAAGTAGACAATAACTTGCAATTAACACTCTATGCCTTAGGAGCAATAGAAAATAAAGATAATATTATTTTTAGTAAAAAACCAGAAGACATACTTTTATCGCTGTATTATTTGGAAGAAGAAAAAAAATTAACCACCACAAGAACAAAAGAACAACTTGAAGATGCAAAAACTAAAATCCTAGAAATTGTAGAGGAAATCGAAAAAAGTGACTTCACCTGCAGCGGCTCGACTTTTTGCCAAAACTGCGAATATAAAATGTTATGCAGTACTTCTTAATATCTCCTGTATTTATCGTGCTTACCAATATCAATAAAGATAACAGTGGTCTCTTTCTTCCAAACGAAAAATATCCGATCGCTTCTATTAAGTCTTATTGTGTATATGTCTTTAGCGTTTCGTAATTTTTCAATATTTAAGCCAGGGTGAGTTGGGGAAGAAACAAAAAGAGCAACCGCTTTTTCATAATCTTCAAAACGCTACCTGTTATTCTTTACATATCTTTTGCGCTCGCTAACAAAATGGCTGGAATACTCTAGTTTAATCTTTAGAAACGGCATATTTTTCTAAATCTTTAAGGTCTTGTTCCAGGTCTTGTGTGGTTTCTATAGCTTTGGTTTTACCTGATTTTGATTCTTTTAACGCTTGTTTTACAATCAGTTCCAATTGTATTTTTTCCAAAAGATCAAGGCCAATTATAGCTCCGAGAGGTTTGTTTTTAGCCATAACAATAATTGGCTCTTTGGATTCGTTTGCATTTTGCAGAACCTTTCTATATTCTCTCTGGATTTGTCTTGCCGATATAGTATTAAACATATTCTCAATATAATACACCAACTTAATTTGTATGTCAATATGACATACATAAACTAAACCTTGTTTGCAGCCATTTTCCTATCAGCCAAACCTGCGAATACAAGATGTTATGCAATGTGAGCTAAGAGAACTTGTCTTGACAACTCATATTCCTTATGAAATACTCTTACTAATGGAAAATAAAAATCAACCAATATCTTCAACAATCCCATCTTCTACAGAAACTCACCCCAGCGAAACATCTTATCAACGAAAGAAAAGGCATGATACTAAAATAACCGTCATTATACTAATTGTATTTATTGTCGGACCTTTTTTTCTTATTATCTTTGGGCCGTTCCTAGCTGGCTTAATAGCATTCAACTACGTGTATAGTGAAGGTGATCGAACTGGACAGATAGTAAAATTGAGCAACAGGGGCATCATTTGGAAAACTTTGGAAGGCACTTTAATGCTAACCCAAACTGGTGGTTATGGCCCGTCGTGGAATTTTTCCATTGATAATCAAGATCCGCAGAAAGAACAGCTATTAAGTGATTTAGTCAACGCAAGAGAAACAGGCGATGTCATTAAGGTTCACTACGAAGAGCGTATTGGTACATTACCATGGCGCGCAAGTACATCTTATCTGGTAAAAGATGTTGAATTTTTAGGTGGATACTTCCATCGATATAGACAGCCAGCACAAAACCAATAACACCCTCTCGATTAACGTGGCAAGCCTGCGGATTTTATAATAAATGCTCTAGGAAGAGAGTAAGCCAGATTCTGTTCACCACGTTCATGTAACTGAACATTGTTTTCTGCAATCTATCTCAGTTGTGATGCTTAGTCACACCTGCCGCGTTTGAGCGGTGCCCTCAAACATTGATGCTCCCGTAAAGCAGGTAATAACGCATCATTCGGAGGT
>JBBTXK010000188.1:793-1152 GCA_038062315.1 Patescibacteria group bacterium | reverse complement strand
ACTGTCAAATTCATTAAGCTAATTTTGATGAATTTTACAGATGTGTTTTTCAATTCCCTGTGGTCATACTTTATCAGAGACATTATTAGCTGTGCCAAGAACCCTATGATAACAGCCCCGTAAATGCTGTTTTCTGACCATACGCGAAGTGGTTTGATTTCAATTTCATTTTTCAGCGAGTTAATCAACTTCTCAATCGAGTCTTTTTGCCTATACAATTTTAGTGCTTCTTCAAGTGTCAAATTCTCGCTTGAAGTTAGGCTAAAAAATCCTTCTCTGCCAGTTATTGTGCAGCTTGTGATATACCTTAATGCTTCCTGTTCATCAAGCTCTTTCAGCTTAGTCTGATAAGAATATAT
>JBBTXK010000188.1:0-783 GCA_038062315.1 Patescibacteria group bacterium | reverse complement strand
TTGGCTTCTTCAAATTTCCTGTGAGCATTCCTTATGCTTGAGCCCAGCTGCTCCCTCATCAATTTATCAGAGAAGAAAAGATAGTCTATCCTACTTGGATAAACGGTCTTTACTCCATAAATGCCTTCTTCTTTGCTCACAAGAATTGCCTTGGCCCTGTTGAAATTTTTTATCTTCTTATCATCACTTTTGTTGAGTTTCTTGCCAGTAATATATTTCATCTTGCTGGCAAGGACAGCTTCATTATTTTCCTTGCTATTGGCTCCTTTATCGTATACCAACATAGAACCCTCCCACAAATTTCTTTTGACTTGATCAAAGGTATCCTTAAAGTGTGTTTGGTCATTAATGTTGCCTGGCTTAATTGTTAGCCCAATAGGCACATTTATTGGCGAAGCAAGCTCGCCAATTCCAACAGTGATTTGTTTCTTGTCAGGCCTATGCTCTCTTGAATAGCCATATTTTCCAATAGGACAATTATTCCCATGAAGAAGTATGCTTGTCCAATCCAAGTTAGCATTCGTATGTTCAAAATTATACCTTGCAAACACATTGTCTTGAATGCCTAGCATGATTTCTTCTTTATTGCTGCCAATAATTTCGAGAACCCTAAAAAGTGTTCTTTCTTCAAATTCATTTAGCTCAAATTCATCAAGAACTTCTTTTCTGTTTATCCAATCACTGCCTTTGCTTATGCTTTGATTTTCAGTAAGCTTGTAGCTTACCAATGCTTGGAGGAGGAAATTAATGTCGTTTCCTTTCTTTTTGTGCTTTCCAAAGACA
>JBBTXK010000187.1:0-3792 GCA_038062315.1 Patescibacteria group bacterium | reverse complement strand
GGAACGTATATACCAACACGACTGCTAATTGCTTTTTCTAATGCCTGGGAATAAAAACTAAAGGTTTCTGGATCAAGCTGTATGCCACCCTGATTGGCACGGGTCAGAATTTGAGTTAAAATTCTCTCCCAATTACCTCTGACTTTACTAAAACGCTCTATTACTTCGTCTGGAGGGAAAACGTCGAAATTATCAGAAAGTTCACTTTGAACATCTGAATTGTTGTCACGGAAATTTTCAACTAGTGTATTTTTAACCAAAGGGAATCAAAATCCGCAACTTCCAGGATCTTGTGCACAACCTACAAAGATTATAATCACCATTGCAATCACAACGAGCCCTAAAACAAAAAGCAATTTCAGGAGATTCATAATTTTAACCTTCTTTGTTACTAATAATATTGTAGTTAAAATTACTAGACCAAACGTCCAAATCATTAGAGAGAGATAGCTCATAATTCACAAAATAACTTACACGATTGTGGGCTCGAGAAGGATCGGACTTCTGGCCTTTTCGATGTCAACGAAACGCTCTACCACTGAGCTACGAGCCCGGTACTTACGATTTTAACAAAATAATATCCCAAAAACAACGATATAAAAATAAAATCAGAACTTATGCACAATAGTTACAAAGCGTGTAAGCCCTAAAAAAGTTTTTATGGTCTTGGTTGGCCCATAGGTCCTATAGAATTATCTATTCGCCATCGTCTTAATTCTTCACTTGATGGGGTCTCCCATGACTGTGAAGCTCTAACTATGCGCGCAGAAGGTTCATTTTCTAGACTGACTTCTGATCTTTTTTTTCTGATATCGGACTCTGCTGCAGAGAGCCAACTAATTCCTTCAAGTGGCTTCGTTGGGCTTTCTTTTAATTGAGCTATCCTTTGAGAAACTGATAAACGTTCTTGCATTATTTAATCACCTCCTTCTAAACATTTTAATGATCATTTGTGGCTTCTAGTTCCGTTGTTCTTTATTTTCCAAACAGGTTACTATCTGACGCGACCAACAAAAAAACCTCCGCTTCCTGCAAAGCAGGATTCACACGGAAGGTTAGTTTTATTTACTTAACTAACCTCCGTTTATGCGAAGGTAAAGAAAAATCTAAAAATTGCTTGATTGCTGTAGGATTTCACTATTGGTTCATATTAACAGGAACTTTTCATTATGTCAACGGCTTATAGTAAATATTGTTCCAGTATGGGCTAGGGGAACTTTTTGGGAGTCTGGTTTTATTAGATCAACTTCCCACCATTTATTACTTGAATCATGTTTGATGTCAATAGACTTGATATTAAAACCGCCATCTGTGAAATATTTTGCTATTTGATCATGCGTTTCAAAAAGTAGCCCATTATTCCTAAGATGTCTATGATGGCTAAGAACTGTTTTTCTTAGTTTTAACTTCTCATATCTTTTGCTAAATTTACTTTCAAATCTCATTTTTCGTTTTACTTTAGCTAGTTCGTGATCTATATCATATTTTAGTAGTGATGGATGATGAAGGTTAAGAAATATTGACGCGCCTGGTTTGGCAACGCGTTGTAACTCCGGCAAAGCTTCAGGCAACATAAAGTCAAAAGCCATATTGCTTACAACAGCATCAAACGAATCGTTGGAAAATGGCAACTGTCGTCCTGAGGCTTGTATGTGTGGATAAGCGTCAGCTAATAGGTTCTCTTTTGGAATGTTTGCGATATCAACGGCAATTATTTTACATTTTGGTCTACCAAAATTATCTTCGTATTCTTTTTCAAATATTTGTCTTCCTGCTCCAAGATCAAGAACTCTGCTGTCTTTGGGTAAAAGATCAATGAGAGTATGCGTTTTTTTAATAAGAGATGTTCTGCTTTCGTCAGGGCTGTCATCTGTGTTCTCCCATTCCCTATTTTTCCCGTCCCTTCCAGAGAATAGATAATACGCAGTGTAAAATACACGGGCCTCCTTATCAGGATCGCCCGGGTAGGGCATATTTAATTCTAGTCTTAATAAAGCCATAATTTTACCAATCGCGTCTGACGCGACCAACAAAAAACCCGCCTAATTGGCGGGTGTTATAAAATGGTTTATCAACAGACCATCCTCCCGCCCCTAACGGGTAATAAGGAGAACTAATTCATTGAATAATCTTTTAGGGTTCATATTAATAATCGTATTGTACACAATCCAAACCACACGTGTCAAGATGGAAAAATTAACCTGTCTGGGTGGCCACTACCCGTTCGCTGGAGAGGCTGAAGGAAGTACCGCCCACCTTTTCGTTGGCAAGATCCCAATATCCTCTTTTTGCGTTCTTGCTTTTAACTGCGGAAAGCCATGCGCCTGAATCTTCGACTTTCTTTAGAGCGTCTCTTACTGAAGAAAGCAGCCACTCAAAAAATGATTCATGATATTTTCCAGGATTTACAACCTTCTCTACTGCAACTTCTTTAAATTGAGTCTTAAGCTCTCTTGTTGTAGAGACTAGCTTTTTAAGCTCTACCAATATCTGCTGAATATTGTTTTCAGTTTCCTGACTTAGTCTTTGAATTGACCTTTTTTCCCTATGGAGAATTTCACTTTTGTAGTCATATCCGGGATCTATATCCAACATTCTATCTTGTTTTTCTTGTTCTCCAGTCTGATTTTTAAGCTGAGCAATCTTTCTGAGTTGCCTAAGATCTACTTCCTCCCCTTCAAATAAGTCACCAGTGACTTTTTTTCTCTTACCGCCTGTCTCTTCATAACCGGTATAAACCAGTTTATTAAGATTCGTAAAGTCTTTTGCTAAATCTGCACCGCTTTGGGCTACGCCACCCATAATCCCCTTGAAAACTTCCAATGGATTGTCGGACGCGTACTGCTCCACCTTTGTTTTTGGTTTATGTGTGCTTTTTAAGGGTGTCATTGCTCCCCACATTATCACAAATTCTTCAGGAAATCAAGTGTTTTTTGCTGGCGTAGAATACTAGCCAGTAGATAACGGTTGGCCGTCAAGTGTTTGCGTTCGTTTTCATCTTTCGCCTTCTGTATCGCTTCTTCTATCTCTTTTTCCTCAACAGTAATTTTTTCTTCTTCGGCAATTTGCCTCAGAGCAAATTCCAGCTTGATATCATTTTCAGCTTTTTTTCTGTACTCGAGTCTTAGGCCCTCTGGATTTCTCCCAGTTGAAGCTAAATATTGGTCAAGGGTTAGTCCAAGCCTTTTGATTTCATCGAGCGTTTGCGAAAGAAGTCTTTCTGTCTCAGAGTCTGTCAGAATTTCAGGTATTTTAACATTTATTGCCCCAAGTAATGCATTCACTATGTCTTCAAATTTTGGGACTTGAGGTTGTCTGCCCGGGATTACGATTTTACTTTTTGCTGTAATTTTTTTGATGGCATCTTTGTAATCGTCAAGCCTAATAACTGGAGCTTCACAAGTTATCGCTACAAATTGCCAATCCTTCGGCTCCCCGCCATCTGGCGGGTCGCTCAGGACCTGCGGTCCTCCCATCTTCTCTATATGGACTTTGGGATTTATAATTGGTGTTAGTTTATGTTCTTGGATTGCCTGGATGTAAAACTTTGGCAGAACCTTTTTTAGAACGTCTTCTCTTACTTTTTCTTTGTCGATTTTTTCCTCAGCCAGATGCCTTGGAGCTTTTCCTTTTCTAAAACCCGGAAGTTCCATCTCTTTTGCAACTTCGTCGACTACTTCATCCCACGTCTTTTTGACAGTTTCTGAAGGCACGGTTACAGTGAGCCTAATTGTCCCATCCTCTTGTCTTTGTATTGCCCATTCAAAATATCCCGCAGAATCTGTCGTAAGA
>JBBTXK010000186.1:0-5736 GCA_038062315.1 Patescibacteria group bacterium | reverse complement strand
TGGTTTTTATTTCTTTTTTCAATTATTTTAATTGGGATTCAGGTTTTGCGGAATAAAGGGTATAAAACAGCTGAAGGAACGGTTATTTTATTTTCTGCATTGGCTGGATTTGGGATATTCTTATGGTTCCTATGGAACCTACTGATATTTGGCGATGCACTTTATTTTATTTATGGCCCTTATTCTGCGCGAGCGCAGCAGACACAGCTTGAAGAAGCAGGAGTTTTGGCAACAAAAGGCGATCTTTTATTCTCTATTAAAGTTTACTTTTATGCACTTCTTTATAACTCAAACGCGCTACTCTTAATACTTGGAGCAGTTGGGGTAGTGTTGTTTTGGTTTGACAAAAAAATAAAAATGTCAGTAAAAATAGTATTTGCTGCACTTTTTGCTCCGTTGATGTTTAATATTATTGCCCTCTACCTGGGCCATTCGGTTTTATTTGTCCAAAATCTTTCTGGGAATACTTGGTTCAACGTAAGGTATGGTGTAATGATGATTCCTACAATTGCTATTTTTATAGGATACCTTATTCAAAGATTAAAAGATTTGCGCATTGCTATTTTAGGGTTAATATTTTTTGTCACATTAATTGCGATTGCTAATTTAGACGCGGTGACAATTGATGACGCTCGTGTTGGATCATCCCAGAAAAACGTTTCTGAAGTCTCAGGGTGGCTTGCCAAAAATGCAAAAGATAAAATGGGATTTATACTTATTGCAGCCGCCTCTCACGATGCTATAATATTTTCTTCAGGTTTACCTATGAGTAAATTTATCCATGAAGGAACAGGAGCATATTGGGATTCAGCGACAGCTTTTCCCGATAGATGGGCTCGCTGGATTGTCATGAGAACAGATGACGTAAACGATTCAACATTTAAACTTGTAAGCAAAAGCGAAGCGTACAGATTAGGCAAGTATACGCTTGTTAACCATTATCCTTTTACAGATATATATGAAATAAAACCGGAGTTTGTTAAAGCTCTAAATACTAAGCCAACAATTAAAATTAATAAATAATTGCAAAATGAATAAGTTTATAAAAATATATATTTTATTTACGTTGATTTTAACATTATTAACTGTTGGATTTGTTTTTTTTTATAAAGATAGTGATCTTAGGTTAAAGAATCCTGTTGTTTCTAAAAATAAGGATATTAGAAGGATTACCTCAATTGACACAATGAAGTACTCAAGAGATATCGCGCGTGAAAAACTGAATGATTCTTCTTTTGATGAAGTTATAGAAAAACAAGTGAGTGACATTTCCGCGACAAACGCAACCCATATAGCAATAGGAACTCCTTATGATGATGAGTTTTTGCCTTTTTTGAGGCGTTGGGTGGCAAAAGCCCGAAAGTATAAATTAAATGTCTGGTTTCGGGGAAATCTCTCAGGGTGGGAAGAATGGTTTAACTATCCTGGAATTGGAAGAGACGAGCATACAGCGGGTATAGTTAGATTTATCGAAAATAACAAAGATCTTTTTGAGGATGGAGATATTTTTGTGACATGCAATGAGTGCGAGAATGGCGGACCCGGAGATCCTAGGCGTAGCGGAGATATTTCAGGACATAGAGAGTTTTTAATCAGAGAATACAAAGAAGCAAAAAAAGCATTTGGGAAAATAGGCAAAAAAGTAGCGGCAAACTTTAATTCTATGAACGGAGATGTTGCGCGTCTAATTATGGATAAAGAAACAACAAAAGCTTTAGGAGGAATTGTTGTCGTAGATCATTATGTCAAAATGCCTGAGGTTTTGGCAAACGACTTGAAAAGTCTTGCCAGAAAATCCGAAGGATTAATTGTTCTTGGGGAATTTGGAGCACCTATCCCAGACATACATGGAAATATGGGGATGCAGGAACAGGCAGATTGGATAAATGAGGCCATGGGAAGAATATTTCAAATGCCGGAAGTAATAGGTTTGAATTACTGGGTAAATACAGGAGGGTCAACGAGCCTTTGGAGCGAAAGTGGAGAAAAAAGGTTAGGAGTAGATGTTGTTGCTAATTATTTCAGCAAAAATAAAAAGATTCCTCCCAGAAATTTTATCTTTAGTCCTATATAAATTATTAAAAAACATTAAATTTTTACTTAATTACTGTATTTATAATCTAAATTGTTTATTAAGCTTGACTTATAGTTATATCTATGCTATCCTATAGATCAGATTCTGCCCTCTTGTAATTATGTTTAACAAAGGCAGATTCTTTTTATCTATTTTGGTTTCCGCTTTTTTGATAATAGTAAATACCCCAAAAGCTTTTGCAGTAGATGTGCCAGATTTTCCGCTATGCAGTAACCCTCGGGGAGATATTGTGGCCAGCTACGACAATGGAATTCATGGAGTGGTTGGAGATACTGCACAATATACAGGTAAAGATACGGTTTACTCAATAAATGAGAACCAGCTTGTTCAGTGCTTATGTACCAACGATGGTCGGGGAATACAGACAAACTGGTGGAAAGCATCAAGTCTTACAGAAGACCAAATAGATATTCTTGAGAGCGAAGGATGGATTTTGGTTGCGGACGGATCTGCCTGGGGACTTGTCGCATCTCCCTATCTTGCAAAAAATTCAGATTTTTCCTGCAATATCACAGCTAATAATGCTGGTGGATCTGGAGGAGGAGACGGCCGTTCTGATGGAAAGTCAGATGGTAGATCCGATGGGAGATCAGACGGAATGGGAGGAGTTTTGGGACTTGCTACAACTGGCAATTACGTATTTATACTTGGAGTAGTCTTAACTGGTCTTTTTTTCTTATCAACAGGTTTGCTTTTACGGTTTAGGAAAGGCAGGTAGCAAAAGGTGGTCAGCTTTGTCTCTAAGGCATTCACCATTATTGGTTTTGCCGTTCTTACCTTTGGAGGATTTTTACTTTTTCAGCACCATTCGCCTCAAAGACTTTCCTTCAAAAATTATCAGCCTTACTCTTTTCCAACGTCACACGTAAAATCTCAATTCAGTATCGCAATTCCATCGTTGAATATGGATTTGGAGATTATACCCTCGAAAATAACTAACAATACGTGGGAAGCGACAAGTCAAGGCGTATCACATCTTTCTTCGTCTCCAATACCTGGAGAAAAAGGAAATAGTATTTTATACGGCCACAACTGGACGAATTTATTAGGTAATTTGACTAAAATAAAGCCCGGTGCAGAAATTAATATTATTTTAAAAAATAGAGAAAAAAAGATTTTTATTGTAGAATATGTATCAATTGTTGGGCCTAATGATACGCAGATACTTGCAGACACAGATGACACGAGGATAACTCTTTATACATGTACGGGATTCTTAGATGCTAAACGATTTGTAGTAACCGCACTCCTCAAAAGCAATAAGATTTAAGTTATAATTATATAGTCTTATGGGAGATAAACCGGAAGCAATTGAAGTTTTAAAAAGAGGCGGAATAGTTATTTTTCCAACAGATACTGTATATGGAATCGGATGCAGAATGGACGCGTCAGAATCCGTAAAAAGAATTTTTGATATCAAGAGGAGAAATTATCATAAGCCACTTTTAGCCCTAGTTGACAGTATGGAGATGGCCGAAGAATATGTTTCAATCCCAAAGAAGGTTCGGGAAAAAGTGCTCAATGTATATTGGCCAGGCGGGCTTACTGTTATTTTAAAATGTAATTTAAGAAAGGTTCCAATGATCGTAAGGTCTGGAGCAGATACTTTGGCTGTAAGGCTTCCTAATCATGATGACATTCGCAATATCATTAAACAAGTTGGAGTGCCGATTCTTGCCACATCAGCAAATTTTTCAGGGGATACTACTCCTTATTCTATTTCTGAGATTAATAAAGAATTACTTTCTAAAGCAGATTTTGTATTGGGCGGAGAATGTACTTTTAGAAAACAGTCAACCGTACTTGATTGTACAGTTGAGCCTTGGAGAATTGTGAGACAGGGGGGAGTTAAAATTAAAAATGCTTGTCTTTTTATAGACACCTCAAGTCGCAAAGTAATTACAGCTAAGTTAAAAATTGAAGGAAAAGAATATACGCAAAAAAGAAAAATTGAGAATCAAAAAGCTCAGGTAGTTTTGCCAGCAATTGATAGTTTGTTAAAAAAGCATAAAATGACATTAGAAGATATTGGGGAAATTGAGGTTAGTACAGTACCCGGATCTTTTACGGGATTAAGAGTGGGTATGGCAATAGGGAACGCCCTTTCCTATGTTCTTAAAATACCAGTGAAACTGGTTAAGTGATATACTAAGGTAATAACATGAAGGATTTTCTGCATCATCTTTTTGTTCCCCGTGAATCAAATAATCATAGAGCTAAAATTCTGCACAATTCCACCTTGTCTCTAGTAATAATATTTCTTTTTTTATCAAGTTTTTTTATACAGGGTTTCAAGGAGGTTTTTCCTTCAGTTTTGGGAATCGCAAATAATATTAACGTGGATTATCTTCTTGTTTTGACTAATAAGGAAAGAACAAATAATGGAGTAAGTTCTCTAACAATTAACGCTTCCCTCTCGCAAGCGGCGGCACGAAAAGCAGAAGATATGTTTGCGAAAGATTATTGGGCGCACAATTCTCCTGATGGTAAAACTCCATGGGTCTTTATAAAAGATGCTGGGTATAACTATGTGTATGCCGGGGAGAACTTGGCAAGAGGATTTTCGACCTCAGAAGATGTAGTCGCGGCTTGGTTGGCTAGTCCAACCCATAAAGCAAATATGCTTTCTTCTAATTACAAAGACGTTGGATTCGCGGTCGTTACGGGAAAACTGAATGGAGAGGATACAGTTCTTGTCGTTGAGGAATTTGGCAATCAAAGCATAGTTGTTGGTGACAAGCCTGTGGCGACTGCTGTTAGTTCGGATAAGGCGTTAGCTTTGGCAAAAAGTACTTTTGCGAACAAACCAGTTATGAATAGTGTTTCTTTTGCGTCAAACACCAATAGAGTAGTGCTTTTCATATTCCTTTTTGCTCTTATCTTAGATATGATTATTGTAGAGAGGAAAAAAATTGTCAGATTTGTTGGGCATAATATAGATCATATTTTCTATTTTATTTTTGTGTTGCTTCTTGTTGGAGTACTGACTAAAGGAGTTGTTATTTAATGTTTGATAATTATAGAAAGCATGGGGGACATTATCTCTCTCTTTTTTTGATACTTGCTTTGGGTTTTTTATTGGCATATGTCAACTCTTCAAATAGACAGCTTCAGATTGGAATAGTTGCACTGACAACTTTAGCCTACGTTTCTTGGGGCATTTTGCATCATATGTTGAATCATGATCTAAACATGAAAATTGTGATAGAATATGTACTTATTGGATGCTTTGGTTTAGCAGTAGTTGTTTTTCTTTTGAAAGGAGGATTGGGAATATAAAAGAATTAGTATGAAAGGAGTGATTTTAGCTGGTGGGTTAGCAACGCGTTTGCGCCCACTGACATTAGTTACAAATAAGCATCTTCTTCCTGTCTATAATAAGCCGATGATTTATTATCCACTCCTGGCAATGAAAAGAGGTGGAATGAAAGAAGTTCTTATTACTACTTCTCCTCACCATGCCGGTGATTTCACCAATCTTTTAAGCTCTGGGGAAGAATTTGGATTGAAACTTTATTATGCTATACAGAAAAACCCAACAGGAGGAATTGCGGATGGCCTAAAACTTGCAAAGGAATTCGCGAGAGGAGAAAAAATTTTGGTAATCCTGGGAGATAATATTTTCAATTTTAATTTAAAAA
>JBBTXK010000185.1:0-6233 GCA_038062315.1 Patescibacteria group bacterium | reverse complement strand
AACTTCTTTAAAACTCGATGTAATGAAAGATTTATCTAAAAGCAACTCTAGTCTTTGCATAAGCAGGGGCTTTAACTCTGGCTCTTTCGGTTTAACAAGACGTAAATTTTCAGCAATCACCTTAAACCTTTGCTCTCTATCAGGCAATAGACCATACAATGTAATTAGCTCTCTATTAAGCTCCAGAGGCGATTGAGATTCTGAAGGATTGGGCGTTTCACTCATGCTTGAGAATTATACTCTTCGAAAAGTTTTAATTCAAACAACAGTTTCAAAACACTTTCAACACCCGATTCAAAACACTTTCAACACCCGATGTTAAATAGCTTTGAACCTAAGGGGTTTATAAATTTTCTTTTCAATACCTTGAATGCTCTAAGCTTTCTGGTTTGCCACATAAAAGTCAATAAGTCTTCGTATCATTGCTTGATAAGAAGCCTTATGTTTTCTGGCAGCGTTTTTAAAAAAGTCTAGACTTTTTTCTGTAAGTGTCAATGTCACTCTTGTTTTTCTCTCTTTTAGAACTAAACTTTCAGGCTTAGGTAAAAAATCACTTATTACACGCGCTTCAATAGGTTCGTTACTGTATTTTATTCTGTTTTTCATATATTTTTTTGCCCTTTCTCCAATAACCCGCACCGATTATTCGGATACGATTATTTCTATGTGTAAACCGGACAGTCAAAACACCTCCTTTCACTTTCCCAAAAACATAATAACGTTTTTCTGTCTTACTATGTGCTGTATCTTCTGCAACTACACGCTTGGGATCAAGAAATACATATTGCGCAGTTTCAAAATCTACCCCATGTTTTCGTAAATTCTCAACATTTTTCTCCTTATCCCACTCAAAAGATGTATTCATAAATATATTACCATATTAGCATACTTTTTGTCATCAAGTAAAATATTGTCAATGCCCGCGTCAAATTTCAAAAAACAATTCTCTATAATAGTGAGCTCCAACACCCGAAGTTGCGTAACTTTAAGTTGTATAGCTTTGAACCTAAGGATTCAGATTTATATACTCCTCTTCGTGGCCAATCTCATTTTACTTTATATATTTTCGAAAGTGTTTTGCCATTGGTATATTTTATCTTAGCTTCAAGCTGAATATTTTTGATGTTTTTATGACTTATACAGTCCTTCCCAGAACAGGTTCCCAAATATAACATGCTAGTCAGAGATGTTTTTTTACCCGGAATCAAACTCCCTTCAATTCCTTGGTTTATGCCATTTGCGCTATATGTAACGACATAAGTAATTTTTCCAACTCCTTTGAGATTCCCAAAAAACACTCTTACTGCATTTTTAGCTTTTATAAATTGCGCGCTTGTTGAAACTGATGGCGCCGAAGTCTTTTTAGATCTTGTTGCGCCATAAACTGTGTAGAGTTGAGAAAAAAATAAAACAAAGACAATAGATATTATTAAAATTCGCTTCATGTATTTATTCTTTAATTTTTACTACCACCTTACCGCGGGGATGGCTATTTTCAAGATACTCAAATGCTTCTCGTACCTGCTCCAAAGGAAACACCTTGTCTACCTGTGCTTCTATTGCACCTTGTTCAACGAATTCTGTTAAACGCGCTAAAATTTTATTGTCGACGCGTGTGTTTTGTCCAATCGCGGTAACTCCATATTGCTTGGCAAGTGCTGGGTTTGGCGCTCCAAGCATTGAGACAATAATTCCACTTCTTTTAAGCACTTTAAATGACCTGTCTGTTATTTCTCCTCCCACAGTATCAAATACTGCATCGAAATCGTGAAGTATTTCTTCAAACTTTTGCGTTTTATAATCAATCGCCTCATCTGCTCCCAGTTTTTTTACTAACTTGACACTATCTCCACTTGCTGTTGCTGCAACATGTGCGCCTAAGTGTTTGGCTAACTGAACTGCGATATGACCAATTCCGCCTGCCCCGCCATGAATTAAAATCTTCTGCTTGCCCGCCGAAGCTTTAGCGGAGGTAGGATCTCTTTTTAACTTGATGTGTTCTTCCAAAGCTTGTATTGCACTTCCCCCAACAAGAGGAAGTGCGGCTGCCTGAAGAAAACTCACACTCTTTGGCATCAAAGATGTATTTGCAGCATTTGACGCGGCAAATTGCGCAAACGCTCCTGACCCGCCATTCAGGACTAGCGCTTGTCCGTAAACCTTATCTCCGATTTTAAAATCGTAAACACCATCTCCCAGTTGGATAACAACTCCTGAAAAATCACCGCCCATTGTGAAAGGAAACTTCAGTGGTATCATTTCTTTCATGTAGCCTGTCCGAAGTTTCCAGTCAAACGGATTAAGACTTGCCGCATGAACTTCGACAAGTACTTGTCCTTTGACAGGAACAGGTCTCTGGGCACTTAAATTAATTTCAATAACCTCTGGCCCGCCGTATTTATTATACTGTATAGCTTTCATATTAATTCATTTTACTACCTATGTTTTATTTTGTAAAGAAGAAACTGTACTATACTAAATAGACATGTATTACGTTTCTCTACTTTAATGACAAAAACCAGAAATCACGATTTTCTTCTTCCATGTCGTGTACTCTCAATTCTTTAAAACCTAGTTTTGCATATAATCCTCTTGCCGCAATTGCTTTAAGATGGGTTCGAAGAACAACACCAGCAAATTCCTCTAATCGAACTGATTCAATAAGCGCCTTGGTAAGCTCTTCTCCCACTCCTATCTCCTTCTCAATTTGCCCCATTCTTCTAAAGCCAGGGTGCACAACTAGCGTATCTACATAGAACAACCTTCCGTTATTAAACAGGTTATCCATCTCCCCTGCTCCAGAAATCTCTCTAAGAGAAACTCTACGTGGATCACCCTGAGAGATCCTGAAAACTTCATAGCCTAAAGTATGTCCCACATGCCTTCCAGAACTTGTCCGAGCTTCAAACGCTTTAGCATTCTCCCTCATTAAATCTACGCCTATACCAAAGACAAGCCGTGGAATTTCATAAGTATCATTCCAAGGAGGTTCTCCAAAAACAACGCTCGATAAAACACCCCAGTCTTTTACAGTCTTGCCTCGATGATCCGCTCGTAATTCTTCCAACAAAATTGGCCTTATCTCAATCTCTGATAATTTTCTCTCTCTTAAAGGATACTGTTCGCTTTCTTGAGATCCCATAAACATTATAGACACTACTCCATTTATGAAAGCAAAAAGAACAGATTTACTTCTTTCGCTGAAAGGTAATTTACCTACTCAACTATCAATGTCCCTTTCATCCCCGCAGCTCTGTGGCCTGCAACTGAACAATAAAATTCAAAACTGCCTGCTTTGTCCGCGACAAATTCAACAGTTTCTTCTTGTCCAGCATCCAGAAGCTGTGTTTTAGCGTTAAACTCATCAAGGGTCCAATCATGTTTCCCCATTGTATTTTTGTAAGTAACTTTGACTTTATCCCCAACGCTAACCTTTATCTCGTTTGGCGTAAAATTTAAACCCTTACTCTCAATTGTGAATTCTTTTACAGCGCCTTCTTCCATCGCTGACTCTGAACTTTCCTGGTCTGGCATTATTGTTGTTCCTGTATTTTGCGTTGGCCCTTCAGTCGTAGGCGTATTGCTGTTTTGGGATTTTCCAAAAAGCATAAATCCCCCGCCAACAACCAAAATCAAAATAACTGCAATTACTAACTTATTCATATTATCACCTCCCCTCTGCCCGCCGTCCAAGCGCTCCGTGAGCCGTATTCGAATAGAATTGAAAAGGCGAACGGCAAGCTTAGGCGGGTCCAATCAAACGTCTTCTATATAATACCTTATTTCTTCCCTTTCCGGATCGAGCAAATTATACAGATAAATTATGTCTTCATCGAAATGCCTTATGCAGCCTGAACTTCCAGGATCTTCTTCCGATAATTTCTTTTCATTGTCATTTACCCCATGCAATCCGAAATAACCAGGCACTATCCAGTTGCATTGGCCTTTACATTCATTATAAGGCACTGGGCCAAACGGGTCAAGATCTGAAACTGGAATATTTAGGGTTAAAAAATATGGAGCAGTTTCCGGATTGTCTCTTGATTCTTCTTTTTGCGTAATTAGCCAATAACCTCTTCCCAAAAGTTTTGGCAAAGGCGTTGGGCTTTGTCCTAGAATTCCTGTTTTGACTATAAATGTTTTTACCAATGTGCTTTTGTCTTTTTCCCCAGGAATTCCGGAATACAGAAATTCAACATTCGATTTCCTGTGTAACAAAAACCAATAAGAAGACTTTGTATTTGAGGATAAAACTTCAGTAGATTTATTGCTTGCGCTTCCTTTGTAAAAAGAAAAGCTAATCAAAAGAAACGCAAAAGCAAGAAAAACTAAAATTTTCTTCACAAACTATATTCTACCAAAAACCAACGTAGTGCAAAAATCGTTCTGCGGAAAATTGGGTTTTTAGCGAAGCGCTTTCCCTCGTGTTTTATCTTTAAAAGTAACGTAAAGAATGATAGCGCCGTAGATTACGGCAAAAATTGTAAATCCCAAGAAAAGAAGAAAAACTGGATCAGAAAATATGTTCATAACTTAAACCTCCTAGTCAAAAACCAACTGGAACCCCAAAAGAATAATGTTAATATCAATGATAATAGTAACAAGGAAAGCTTATTTTTGTCAAGCGGAAGAAGAGTAACAAACAATGATCCAAAGGTGACCTGGCCTGCAGCAATTCCGATCTGGCAGAGGATCTTTAGCTCTCTTTTTGTCATACAAAACCAGAGTAGCAAAAATAGGTATAGTATTTCAAGCCATATTGCTCACTTTACTCGGACAATAAAAATTCAAGAAAAAATTTAATATTGAAGTTCAGTTGGCTTGCCCCGTAGACACGACACCATGAGGCAAGGACGTAGACCTTGTGAATGGCGAGTGATCTATGGGGTGAATTTGCCTGCAGTGAGCGTTAGTCGAATCTGAAGGTAGAGAGGATTTGAACAAAAATCTCATCTGTTCCAGCACCAGGAGTACTACCAGTCAATTCATAATATGTATTATCAACAGTGAATCGTACTGAATGACGGTAGCAATCACCGCCACATCCATAATAAAAACTTTCAGCTGGCTTGCTGTCAAGCGTTATTGTTTTGTTTGCATCAACCTGTACAATTGTACTTGATTGAGACTCTATCGTTACTATCATTCCAACTTTTGGATCAGTAAATGGTTTCGACTGCCACTTTAACCACATTTGATAGAGCAACTTATCTCCGTTCAAATCTAATTGCCAAACTGCTTCATTAGATTTTTCACTTTGTATTACTAAGTCCTTAGGGTAGCGAAAAGAAAATCCGTCCTTACTGTATACCTTCCAATTCGCAGTTTCATCGGACGCTGCAGTTGGGCAGGGAGCAAATTCACAGGTGGGCGGAATTCTTCCAACGCTTGATCCATCAGGACAAAGCAATGCGTCTAGCGTACATGCAACTTCTTGAGGCGGAGCACTCTTTCTTGCTCCAAGAAAATATCCTCCCGCACCAACTGCTGAAATAAGAAGTATTATAAGAACAATAATAAATGTTTTTGAGAAATGATGTGGAGGTGGTGGAACTAACGGTTGCTGGTTGGGAGCGATAGAATTACTTTCCATAAAAACATTGTTCCATAGAGAAAGTTTTCTGTCAACTTTTTTTATAATTCCCTTATCTTAACTTGATAAATTCATCTCTTGAGATATTAACATCTCGCAATATTTTTCTTAGCAGTCCAACGCCCACTTTTTCGCCTGAATGGACTGGCACTGATGTTCTTCTGCTATCTGAATGTTTCATTCTTACATGACTTCCTTTTTGATGAGCTTTTTCAAAACCAAGCTTTTCTAAAATTAAGATGAGTTCTCTTCCCCTGATTGGAGCTAACTTAGACATAACTTCGAATAGTTATTTCCTCAACGCCAAAGAAGTGAGAGTAATATCTAGGGGACGATAATTTTTCTTCTTTTAAGTCTTTATCTGACTCTAATACCAATTCAATCACCTCTTTAATTCTTTCCCTTACCTGTTCCAGTGTCTTACCTTGGGTATAGCACCCAGGAAGTTCGGGAACTGAAGCTACATACATTCCATTTTCATCCTGCTCTATGAGCGTTTTAAATTGTAGTTCTTTCAGTTTTTTGGACATATTAGAGATATTATACCAAATCCATAGAGGATAACAACAGACTATTGGGTGAATTTCGTAGGTGGTACAATACATTTTGTGCAGAAGTATATCAAACCGATGCAGGAATT
>JBBTXK010000184.1:0-1157 GCA_038062315.1 Patescibacteria group bacterium | reverse complement strand
AAGTATCAGGAAGCAATAGCCTGTTTTGATAGGGCGATTGAGATAGACCCAAGATATGCAGACGCATGGTATATGAAAGGGCTTGCCTTGGGTCCCCTTGGCAAGTATCAGGAGGCGATAGAGGCTTTTGAAAATGTTATCAAGTTTGCACCGTCTCATGATAGGGCTCAAAATGCAAAAGAGTTTATACAGGTATTAAACAATATAGAAAATAAGAAAAGCAACAGCTAAAATCTGATAAAAAGAAGGGCTTTTGGAAGAGGTTGTTGGAGTGAAAGAAGCAAATGAAAAGAGAAGATAACAATTTGTTTTTTGGAGATCATGGTGATGAATTGACTTTTGAAAGTGAGTCTGATTTCATTAAGAAACTTTCCTATATAAATGATTCCGTTCCCAGAAGAACAGAAGGCAGAATATCAAAACACAGGGAAAGATATTGTCTTAAAATTTATCTCAAAAGCCTTTATAAAGAAAAACTTTTAAGATTTCCAATGGGGATTAAAAAAGGGGAATCCCCCGATTTTCTTATTATCACGAATAACGAAACAATTGCTTTAGAAGTAACCGAAGCTACAACAGAAAATTTTCAGATAGCACTGACGGAATCGGAAAAAAGACCAGCAAAAGAAGAAACAATGATAGAGATTCTTCCTTTATTCAATAAAGATAAAAAGGTACAACAGGAAGTAATTAAAAAAGCCTTGCGCAAAAAGGAAGAGAAGTTAACTGGGAAGGGATGGGATGGAGATTCGCCTGAAAAAGAATGGGTTACTATCATTTTAGAAGCTGTTATTAAAAAAAATAAGAAATTAAATGAGCTACATTTCAAAAACGATGCCGATAAATACGAACTCATCATTTACGATAATAGCCATGTAAGATTGCTTATTCACCTCGACAAGGCTTTATCATTGCTTACCAAAAATTTTCAACAAGCGGATTTAGAAAAAATTTTCGATGTCATATGGTTAATAACTAAAAATGAACAGTCACCCGCTAAAGATGAACAGTTAATTAAACTCTACGAAAAGAAATGCGCACCCTTTTAAAAAATATGGCAAGGAATTCTGGGAAGGAATTCTGGGGACACAATACTTAATTATGCGGGAATTCATGGGACAGTTTACTTATTATGGAAAATTCGGTTTACAGCAATA
>JBBTXK010000183.1:7024-15198 GCA_038062315.1 Patescibacteria group bacterium | reverse complement strand
CAACAACTGTAGGAGCAGGTGTTGACGTAGGCGAGGGAGTTGGGGTACGAGTTGGAGTTGGAGTGGAGGTAGGGACTGGCGGTGTTACACCAAAGACAACATCCCATGAAGCATGCAAGTTATTATCAAGTGTATTGGCATTACCACCAGTATCTGCACATGAAATAAATCTAGTATATGCTCCTATATCTGAAGTTTGAATGCTGCAAGAAATAAGATGCTGGAGACTATTATCTGCTGCTATACATTCTCTACCTGTGTCTTTGCTATACCCTATATCAGAATCATACCACTTGCATACAACATTAGGATCGCCAGGATCAACAACAATCTCGCTAACTCCATCGTCTACATTATCCACATACGGCTCTGCTGTATCCCCAGCAACAGAAACAATCCTTACAATTGGGGGGACATTAATGTTAGTAGCTACACTGACACTTATCCTTTGGCTATGGTCCAAAAGACCATCTGAAACAAAGAATGTAATTTCGTGTGTCCCTGCTTGATTTGGGACGGGTTGCCAGAGGAACCTATAGGTTGTTATGGCCGATATGTTTTCGACAATTCTTTGAAGCGCAACCACATCGTGAATAGTGATAGTTCCATCTTTGGTTATATCAGCCACCGCAAGTTGAAATTCATTGAATTTTGCCGTGCCTACAAGATATTGGTTCAACAAGATTGAGTCAAATACATTTACTTTGCTATCTAGGTTGACATCACCCAATGGAACAAATAAGGCTCCCACAGGCAAAGGGTTTGCTTGAAAATATAGGACATCATTATCACTATCCGAAGCCTCCACAGAAACTGCCAGCAGCTTATCAACAAAAACCTCTTTGTCTCCTATGGGAACAACAACAGGTGGATTATTAACAGGAACAGGCCGCGCATTTATAGTAAAGGGGTTGTCGCTCTCGTCAAATATCTTGCTGTCAGTTGCAGAAGCAACGCGTACCTTGTAGGTTGACCCTGAAATACTTGGTATATTCCATGCATACTCCCCACGATCTGGAATATCATTAACAATGACACGATCGAAACTGCCATCTTTGTACAAACTGATGTTTGCTTTAATGATATCCTTGGATGTCCACGAAATGCGAAGGGCACTTCCTGCCTCCAAAACCTCCCCTCCATTCGGAGCAGTCATGGTTATCGCCGGTAATTTCGGGGGAGGCAGCTGAAGGCTAGTACCCATTTTTCCCCTAAAACCGGTGATTGCGGCAAAAGACGGCGGGGTTACTACTTTGTCATCAACAATTTCCTCAGGGGCAAGGGATCCCAGGTGCTGCGAAGCAATCGAAAAAGCTACAAACTCGGCTGGAGTCAGAGGTTCTCCAGGAGGGCTTACCACAACAAAAGCAGATTTAAATTCTTTCTGCGAATCCTTGACATCCGGAATTCTCGGGCCGAAAGCAGATACCATGTTGTCTGTCTTCAGGATAAACTTTTCAATTATTTTTCTATCGGGTATCCTATATTTATAGAAGATATAATCTGGAACCTCGCTTACCGGAACAAGTCCCATAAGATACGACTCAAGAGGGGGAAGAACTTTTATTGGAGGAGCTTGCAAAGGTGTTATAGTCCCGTCTGGATTTTCTACGATATTGGAGCCTCCTAAAACCCCTTCTACATCGCTTGTGTAGAATGTTTCAGGGTCAATTCGACCATTCCAGTGGCTATGGAAAGGAAATCCCAGATCTCCGCCGAACATGACTCCCCATCGGTGTATAATTTCATGGTACACAGATCCATAAGGTGTAGTACCCCCATCATTTATGTAGACAGTTCCTGACAATACGCCTTTATCTATACTACCAGGTGGCATATTGTTAATATCGCTTAAGTCAAACAGGCTATTAGCATTTCCAATGCCCTTCACACTGTTCCTGACACGAAGATGGTGATTGGTGCCTCCGTCAGTTTGTAAGACGCTAAATAATATCAAAAAATCAAAGCTGTCATCGAAAAACTGATAGAGCTTGTTTGTTATTGCGCCATGATTATCACTTGTCAAGCCAAATGAGCTTCCGTCTACATAAGCGTCATCTTGGATGCTCACAATATAATCTGTCATCATAACTGGCAACCCTTCGGCATTATGCCCGATGAGTTTGGAGGGAAAGTCTATGCCACTTTTTACAATGCCTAAACTTCTTGATTCACTTCCACCTTCGATCGCAATGGGATAACTATTCCAGTGCATTCTCCCCCCAAATTGATCCGCATCGGCTGTTGAAGTAATAGGCCAAAGCGTATAAATGCCATCGTTAGCCGCAACATCGCCATTGGTGCCATCGTCATAAAAGGTTACAATCTTTGTATCAGGACCGAAAGGTTCCCCGTCCACGGACAAGCGCCTTAGATGGGAGAATTTACCCTTGATGCTGCCTCCTGCTGTCTTCCTCTTGACTTCCAGAGAAGCTGCAGATATTCCATCATTGTAAATTGCTATTGGTTTAAAGCGCGCCTCAACGCTGTCGGAAAAAATCGTATGGGCCTTTTCCTGATCAATTTGGGCTCTTAAATTAAGTATTTGGTAGTTGGTAACAATATAGGGAGTAACAGCAATTATCAAGAAGAAGATAATAAGCATTATTTTCTCAAACCTGCTAACGCTTAGAAAAGAGTTCCAAAAAGCAACGAGGATGTTATCTTTTTCTAATTTTGATTTATTGTTAAAGGACAATATTCTCATTATTTCACTGTCTATATCTATGGGTTCGCCAATAAAGACATATTACAAGTTTTAATTAGTTTAATCTTCTTGTTATTCCCCTAAAAAATCTTCTGACTTTGGGTTTTGCTTCCGAGGTTTGGTCTTCGGTTATTGAATTCTTCTGTGGCATTACCTTGTCAACGTCCTCAATGTCATCTATGTCCTGAAGATTGTCTGCCTCGTCAAGGATGTTAGAAATATTACCTAATCCTTCCTCTGAAATTGCTTTTAGTAGTTTCTTCCCCTTTTTCGTTCCCAGCAAAAAAACAATACCTCCCCCGATAAGAGCACCCAACAAAAAACCATTAAAAAATTTACTGCCTGAATTTGAATTATTGTTTTCCATCTCCATCGTTGCTTTTTTTTTCGAGCTTATCATCGTCTCTCAAAATTATTCTTTTAAAAAGATTTAAAAAAGAAGAGCCAGTCTTTATCCCCATCGCAATTGAGGACAAAGAAGAAATTGGAGCAGAAACAGATTGCGTTATTACATTGGTATTATCCAAAACCTTATTTGCCTTAGAGACGGTTTTGCGAAGATCGCGGAGAATAAAAAACACCTGAACCCCAAGAATCAAAAGTAAAATAGTTAAAACAATTATTACAACAAACAAAATTGTCTGGGCAGAATCTATCATAAATTAAAGATACCATTAATAATGATCTTATGTCAATTGGAAGTAACCATAACAAAACACCTCACCCCAACATTGTCATTGCGAGGCTCTCGTGTCGAGAGCCGAAGCAATCTAAAATTTAATTGGATTGCCGCGCTCCTTTCAGTCGCTCGCAATGACGTTAGGAAGGTAGCTTAACTTCGATGTTTCGTTCGACAATCGTTGTTTTTTTGAATTTATTAATAGCTTTGATTGTAATTTTTACTTTTCCGGGAAACACACTAATACTTTTTTTAAAATTGCCCTCATCATCTAAGGAAACAATTTCATTATTAACATAAACAGTAGCATTTGAGTCTGTCTTACCAATAACTAGAATTGTTTGAGAAGAAATAATAGAATTCTCCTTTGGAGAAGAAATATCAAGAGGAGGATTAAAAATCGCATATCTATACTGAAAAAGGATATATAAAAGAAAAACAGTAAAAACCAAAATAACGATCTTAAGAGTATTTGCAAATCTAATCCTGTGAAGCGGAAAATCCTTATCTCCAACCAAACCTTCCGGCAGAACTTTTAGGATTTTCTCTTCATCATACTCTCTTTTGAAAAGAGCAAGCATTTCTTCTTCCGGCAGGCCTAAGAACTTGGCATAATTTCTAACAAAACCATAAGCATAAGTTCCCGACGGCAAATCCTTATAACTTCCTCTTTCTAAGGCAGACAAGAATGAATATCGAATTTTTGTTGCTTTTGAGACCTCTTCAAGAGTAAATCCTTTTCTTATCCGCTCCTCCCGAAGCTTTTCTCCGACACGTATCATTGCTGATTCAAATTATTAATTATCTCGTCAGCATTTTTTGCCAATACGTCGCGGGGCTTTGATCCTTCCGCATGGCCAACAACTCCAGTTTCCTCCAACTGATCCAAAATACGGGCAGCTCTTGAGTAGCCTATCGATAGTCGTCTCTGAAGAAGAGATGCCGAAGCTCGATCATACTGACAAACAACTCTTATAGCCTCCTCAAAAAGTGCATCCTTTCCGTTTCCCCCCAATGACGTGCCTAATTTTTTGATAATAAGTGGTTTTGAGATAACTTCTTCTGTATATTCAACAGGAGGATTTTTGGTTTTGAGAAAATCTACAAGCCCTCTTACTTCTTTTTCCGAAACAAATGCGCCTTGAATACGAGTTGGTTTCGCTTGATCAGGAGGTATATAAAGCATATCTCCGCGGCCCAAAAGTTTTTCTGCTCCGGGCATGTCTACAATCACTCTTGAATCAACCATAGAAGAAACATTAAATGCAATTCTACAAGGAATATTCGCCTTAATAAGTCCTGTTATTACGTCCACTGAAGGCCTTTGTGTCGAAACAACAAGATGTATTCCTGTAGCTCTTGCCATCTGGGCTAAACGTGCTATAGCATCTTCTACCTCAACTGGGGCAAATGCCATTAAATCCGCGAGCTCATCTACAAAAATAACAATATAAGGAAGCGACTGAAAACCGGAAAATTCATTATACGAATCAACGTTTCTAACTCCACGCTCTGCAAATGTTTTATACCGCCTGTCCATTTCATCCATCGCCCACTTAAGAGATGCCAAAATTTTCTCAACCTCAACGATTACCGGAGTCATAAGATGCGGAATTCCATTGTATCCAGTTAACTCAACTCTCTTAGGATCAATAAGAATAAGTTTTACCTCAGAAGGTGATGCTCTGAAAAGAAGTGAGGATATAAAAGAATTGATTAAGACTGATTTTCCAGAACCTGTTGTTCCTGCTATCAAAACGTGAGGCATTTTTGCGATATCTGCGACAAGAGGATTCCCGCTTACATCAAGACCCAAAGACACAGTAAGTTTGGACTTGTTTTTATTCATCACATTAGATTCAAGCATGGTCTTTAGTGTTACTACTTCCAAACTTCTATTTGGAATTTCTATACCAACTAGATTTCTTCCAGGAATAGGAGCTTCAATTCTAATTTGTCCAGTTGGTGCCTCTGTTGCCAAAGCCAAATCATTGGAAAGTGAAGTTATCTTAGAAACTTTTGTTCCAAGTGCGATCTCCAGAGCATATTGGGTGACAGCAGGCCCTAGATTTACCTCAACAACTTTTGCCCCGATAGAAAAGCTCTGCAGAGTTTTCTCAATGGTATTTGCCACTCTTTTTACATCTCCCCGATCCGCCTTATGAGATGACCCTTCTGATAAAAGAGAAAAGGGGGGATACTCCCAAAGTCCTGATTTAACTAACGGATTGCTGACTAATTTGTCCGAAAGAAGAGGAGAATTCTTTTTAATGACAAGCGATTCTGTCTCTGTCGGGCTGGCAGATAAATTTGGAATAGGCTTACCGCCTTTTATTTTCATTTGCTTATCATCAAAACAAGATGTATTCTTCTTCTTGAAAAAATTGAAAAGACTTGAGGGAAAAAGTCTATAAATGTTTCTAAAAATTAAATTAACAAACTCAACAATCTCATCAACTGAAGTATTGAAAAACACAATCAAACCCACAAATACGCCCGCAAGATAGATAACGACCGCGCCAAAATCTGTTAAGATATCAGAGATCAGTTTGAAAAGTTCTTTCCCAACTAACCCTCCTCTTAAGAGTGCGACCAAAGATACAAAAAAAAGCAAAAATCCTATTGATATGTTTGCGCGGGACAAAAACAATCTAAGTCTTAGGAAGAAAAAACCAAAAAATATCAGGATAAAAGGAAAAAACAACGCGACTTTACCAAAATATCTATCCAGAAGACTATTTATCAGAATAAAATTATTCCCATTTTTTGTAAAAGACAACAAAAGTATTATTCCCAAAAGAATAAACCCAAACGAGAAAATAGAATAAACAGTACCCTTTCTGAGCTTGAACTTCAATCTTCCTCTTCTGTAAGACTTTCTTCTAGCCATAGATAGCAACATTTATTATATACAGATATAAATCGAAGCACAAGAAGCATAAGCCGCCACAATAGATGGCTGTCAAACATAAACTCCAAGCATTACTAAACCGCTGTACTAGTTGTATTAGCTGCAGGACTTTGGGCTGGCATATTCGCAACTCGAACAACAACTGTTCCGGCTATCTTATCATGAAGCCCCTGCTTTTTTCCGTCCCAAAGTATCATCAAGTAGCCAATGAATAAAATTATTGCAGAAACTAATTTGCCGATTATTTCTCGCAAGAAAAATGTCATCGCGCTTGGTTTGTTTCCCGCCATATCAACAACTTTTATCCCCATTGCTTTTTTGCCAAGAGTTTGTCCGGAAGATGCCTGATAAAACACCCAATAGTAAATACTTATTACTAGGCTTAAGATTGTACTTAGGATTTGACCACTTTTTCCCATAACCATCCCAATAACAAAACCTAAGACAAAACCAACTAACACTAGAATAATATTGTCTATGATTGCCGCTAGCAGACGCGCTCCTCCACCCGCATATTGCATATTCACAAAAATCACCTCCCCCCTTGCCAATTGACAAGACTATAAATTTAAAGATACTATGTATGGGGAGACATTGCAATGGATAATCAACTACCAGACTGGGAAATAGGCAAACTATATAACCAAGCATGGAGTATTGTAAAAAAATACAAGGTTCTGTGGATATTCGGATTGGCAACAGGTGTAGGAATGTCTTTTAATTTCAATTTGCCAGGCAATTTCGATTCAGACAGCATAAAAGATATTCAGAAAAATTTTCAATCTTTTCCGGGAGAAATTGCCTTAGGAGCAAAGGCAGTATTAGGAGATGCAACTTCCAAACAGGCAGAAATATTCTCTTACCTTTTCTCCGCAATTCCTTTCTATCTCTACGTTATTTTGGCAATTGAATTTATTGCAATTATTATCTTTTCTATAATGATTGGCATTATTTTTAAAGCCTGGTCAACAGGAGCTCTTCTTGAGGGAATCCAAACAGCCTTGTCAAATGGCACTGTCAGTATTCGCGACTCATCAGAAAAAGCATTTGCGCATATCAAATCTTTGGCTTGGCTTCAGGTAGTTCCGCCTTTGATATTGGCAAGTGGTTTTGTCCTTATAATCATTATAATTCTTATAACCATTATAATCCCTATTCTAATAGCAAAAATACTGCTTGGTGTTTTACTATTAATAGCTTCGGCCGCGATACTTTATGGACTTATCTACTACTTACTTTCAGAAATATGGGCTACACGTATTGTTGTTTTAGAGAAAAAATCAGGGAAAGAATCCCTTTTTGGAGGCTACAAGATTGCGAGGAAAAAAACATGGGCAATGATTCTTCTTGGACTTGTCAATATTATTCTATCTTTTTCTATTATGGCTATTCCTATACTTATCGTTGGCGGAATCATTTTTGGAATGGTACTAACAACTGATGATAACCAAGCGCTTTGGGCCGTGCTACTTGCAATCGCAATAATTCTTATTATTCCAATTTTTGTAGCAATAACATTAGTTGGAGGAATTCTCAACGCCTTTAAGGCAACTGTCTGGAGCATTGCCTACAATAATATTCGAGGAAAATATGATGGAAAATAAAATATTTGCCGGAATTAGGCTAAGACTTCTTGCTTTTTACGTTGACTCTATAATTTTTGCCTTACCTTTTACACTTCTTTTGTGGTATGCCGGAGCAAGCTTAACCACACCAATTCTCGCACAAAGGCTGTTTTTGCTTCTTATTTTGCTTCTATTTTTTACTATTTTAAATCTACTTCATCAAATCTATTTTACGCATTACTTTGGAGGAACAATAGGAAAATTAATAACAGGATTAAAAATTGTTGATGATAGTCATAAAAACCTTAGTAT
>JBBTXK010000183.1:0-7014 GCA_038062315.1 Patescibacteria group bacterium | reverse complement strand
TTTTCGATATACGGTTGGTTATCAGTTCTCAGTTATTCTTTTTGGCCTAGGATTCTTAGCAATAATTAAAGACCCTCAGAAACAAGGCTGGCACGACAAGACAGTTGGCTCAAAAGTAATAGTTGAAAAAAGCAAGTGGCCACTTGCGTTATTTGTCTTGTTATTTCTTCTTATTTCAAATCTATATATTCTTTATTCAGCAATCAGCGTAGCCTTTTCTGGTCCATTACCGGAAGAGTTCAAGACTTTAATAAACTCATTTCAAGCTAAGCAAAAAAGCCAAGAAAAAATGCCATCTGGCATTAGTCCCAAGAATAATGAGTTCGATACGTCAAGTTGGCAAACCTACCGCAACGATGAGTTCGGCTTTGAGGTGAAGTATCCAGGAAACTGGATAAGTAGAGCATACTGGCCAGGGCGCCAAGAACACTTGTCTGCAGAACAACGCTCCACAGTAATTTCTTTTGCACAGAATCCGGAAGAGTTGGTGAAAGAAGAAGGAATTAATATCTTCGTGATTCCCAAGGATATGACTTCATGGGAATTATATCTTCGAGCCGAAGGTGTTGTCTGTGAGAACAAACAAATTCTTGTAGAAAATATTCAAAATTTAATTAAAAGCAACGAAATTATTAACTACTGTCTTGCCGAAAAGAAATTTTATTTCTCTACTTCAGGAGAGATCTTCAAGTTTGGTACCGTTCTGGAGAGTAAAACTTTCGATCAAATCCTCTCCACGTTTCGGTTTGTGGAGAAGAGGCCGCTAATTCCCACTAACAAAATATCTTGCGAGGCAAAAGAGGGAGTTTGGGATCGATTTGGTCTTGTCCAAGAGTGGAGGTGTAATCTTCCGACGTCTGATGCTGGTCAACAGTGTAGCAATTCATCTCAATGCGAAAGTATCTGCGTAGTAGATGGCACTCTACCTCCTGGCACTGAAACTAAAGGAAAATGCTACGCATGGACCGAAACCTTAGGCACCTGCCTCAATCATGTAAACAAAGGCAAGGCGCAGGGCACACTTTGTGTGGATTAAAAGGTCGTGGTCTGGAAGTGATATAATAACACAAACAATTATAATATGGATATACTATTCGCTCCCCTTAATCTTTTTATAAAGTATCCGCTATTGGCTTTTGTGCCAGCAATTGTTTTTGGAGTTCTGTATAAAAAGAAGCGAAGAGTATTGATTGGAGGAGTAGCCCTAATTTGGGTTTTATACGGAATCTATGAAACTTATGTGTGGTTTTGGGCAAAGGATGTAATTGCGCCAATTAGGGTAGATTTGTTTCCCATAGCACTCATTCTTTATATTTTCACTGGCTTGGGGATTTGGCGCAGTTTAAAAAATCTTAATGAAAGATGACATATTATGAAAACTGAAAACAAATTTTTCTGGAAAGATTATTGGTTCCCCTTGTTGCTTCACCTTATCGTGTGGGGAGTCGTACTTACCAACCCAGAGTGTCCGAGCTTTCTTGCTCTTCTCTTTTGGGGAGCAGCTATGATCACCCCACTTATTATAATAGGAAGGAAGACGCACAATCGGTCTGCTGGCATAGCTGTTCTTATATTTGTCCTATCAACTTTTGCGCAGGCATGGTTTTTATTCGGCTATTCCAACTGTGAATCGGCTGCAGATTTTTTTCCTATATTACCTTGGTAATAGTCCAATATCAAATGCATATCTTGAGAAAGACTTTTAATAATTTCTCACTTTCGTTGGAAGCAAAGAATTGATGAGCCAAATCCTCTCCACGTTTCGGTTTCTATAAAAACATCCACAGTTCTTGTATATTTTTATTACATATGATATCTTGAGCATGTGGCAAGAATAAAGATCAAACAAGAATTCCGTTTGCAGCTTTCTGAAAAACTAATGGATCTTGGAAATCTTGTCGCTGCGGCATTAATAATTGGACAATTTATTTCAGATAGAGAATTTTCCGTAACACTCTTTATTATTGGGATGATTCTTGCGATTATTCTTTATTTAGCGAGTTATATAGTAAGCTTTTAGAAGGAGGTGCTTTTTTATGGAACCTGTAGGGTGGTTTATGATTGCCATTGCTGTTGTTGCATTAATAGGTGCATTAATAGTCAGAAAATATAGTAAATAAATATTACACTTCAATCACAACCGGCAGAACTAGCGGACGGCGGTGAAGTTCCTTAAAAATTCTTCGTTCTGCTATTTCTCCTATTAATCTTCTGATGTAAATCCAATTTACAACTCTTTTCTTAGTATGCAATGCTTTTCGGAAATCCTGATATAGCTTTGAATTTAAGCTCCCAACATTATAGGAAGTTGTAAAACCTCGAACGATAACATCCGGATTCCCAACAAGCTGACCATTATTAGAATCAACCTCTACAAGAACTATAACAATTCCTCCTTCGGACAATTTTTGTCTGTCTCGAAGAACAAAATGCTCTATTTTCTCTCCGGATACCTCATCCACATACACTTTTTTGACAGGTATTGTTTTACCATATTTCGCGCCCTCTTTAGAAAAAATAATCTCCTGGCCATCCTCAATAAGTAAAGCATCAGATTTTTTATATCCTAATTCTTCTGCCATATTTCTGTATGCAAACATATGTCTGTAAGATCCTCCAATCGGAAGTAAGCTTTTGGGTTTTATAAGAGTTATAAGCTGTGAAAGCTCGTCTAATGATCCATGTCCTGATACATGAAATTCCCCGCCCATAGCAGAGTAAATTGCCTTTATTCCTTTTTTTGTAATCGTATCGATTAGTTCATAAACCGAGGTCTCGTTTCCTGGAATTGGATCTGCTGAAAAAACAACCACGTCGTTCTCAGCTAATCTAATCTCTTTATGTTCACCGCTGGCAATCCTTGACATCGCGGAATTTTCCTGAGCCTGACTCCCTGCGACTATGAGAGTGAGGTTTTGGTCTCTATAGCTTCTTATATCTTCTATTGCAACTTCAAGGCCATTTTCAATATTCATATACGAAAGTCGCTTACCCACCTCTTTGGTTTTTATAAAAGATCTCCCTACAAAACATACTTTTCTCCCTAACCTTCTAGATGCTTCTATAATCTGATTAAGTCTTGAGATGTTTGAAGAGTAAGTGGTAACAATAAATTTTCCCCTACATTTTCCCATCTCTTGTAAGAAATTATCAAGTAGAGCTATTTCTGATTCGCTTTTTCCTTTTCTTTCTGCACCTAAACAATCAGACATCAAACACAAGACTTTATTTTCTGCCATTTTTGAGATCTTTTCAAGATCAGTTTTATGACCATCGTAAGGTGTTTCATCAAATTTAAAATCGCTTCCATGATAAAAAGCGCCCATTGGAGTTTTAATAAAAATATGACTAGTATCAGGAACTGAATGCGTAACTCTAATAAAATCTACTTCAAAGCTTCCAATTTTTCTTTGAGAGTTTTCAAATTTAACCTCTTCAACTCTTTTGCCTACTCCAAATTCAGAAAGCTTTTCGTTAGCGAGTGCCGCTGTAAATACTGTCCCAAATATTGGAAACCTTGGCAGCTGAGGCAAAATAAAAGGAAGCGCGCCCATATGATCTTCGTGTCCATGAGTCAGAACCATTCCTGCGATTTTCTTTTTTTTCTGCACTGCAGAATTGAGAAGATATGAAATGTCAGGAAGCAAAAGATCAACTCCAAGCATTGTTTCATCGGCAAAACCCAATCCGCAGTCAACAATAAGTATCTCTCCGCCGAGTTCATACAGATACATATTTTTGGTGACATCTCCAACACCGCCAAGGGGTATAAAAGATAAGCTATCCATAATTTTACTAAAATCCTAAATTCAAAAATTTCAAATCCCAAATAAACTATAATTTTCAAAATACTAAATCCAAAACATTTTTGAATCTTAGCTATTTCAATTTTGATATTATTTGGAATTTATAATTTTGTGCTTGGAATTTTTCTATTCATTTGGCAGAAATTCCTTCACATTCTCCCCAGTTACTGTGACCGACTGGACCTTTCCCTCAACAATAAGCCTTGCTGTCTTTCTGCAAATTCCTTCAATTGCGCGCTGAAGACTCCTGATTCCTGAATCAAATCCCATGGGTCTTATAACTCCCGGCCAAACATTCTCGTTAATGGACAATTGAGCTTCAGATAATCCTGTTTCACTGCGTACTTTGGGAAATAAATAGTTTTTTGCGATAACTATTTTTTCTTCATCGGTATAAGAGGGCATCTGAATAATCTGTAGCCTATCTAAAACAGCTGTAGCAATAGACGTCGTATTATTCGCAGTCGCAACAAACAAAACCTTAGATAAATCAAATGGATAATCTATATAGTGATCTAGATAAGATTTGTTTTGCTCAGGATCCAAAAGCTCAACCAGAACTCCCATAATATCTTTTCTCCCTTCTGCCGTAACTCTGTCTAACTCATCAAGAAGAATTACGCAATTTTTACTTTGTGCTTTAACTATGCTCTTGATTAGTATTCCCGGCTCTGCGTCCGGACTTATTCTTGATTTTCCGCGAAGAGCGCTCGCGTCTCCCATCCCTCCAAAGGGTATTCTTTCAAATTTCCTTCCCATCGCTTCTGCAATCGAATACGCAAGGGTAGTTTTACCAGTTCCAACAAGCCCAACAAGACAAAGTATTGGAGCCCGAGCGGCTTTAGTTCCTTCGCTTTTCATATTTAGAATAAGAGAAGACAAATATTCCAAAATTAGGTTTTTAACACTTGGCAGCCCATAATGATTTTTATCTAAGATTTTTTTAGCAAGATCAAGATCCAATATATCCTTTGTCTCTTTATTGAAAGGTATTGAAGTTACCCAGTTCACGTAATTCGCAATACTCTCGAAATCTACAAACGATCCTGAGCTTGCCGAAGAACCTCCTTTGAGACTTGCCCGCAAAAGACTAATTTCCTCCTCTATTTTTTCAAGTAAATCCGAGGGCAACTGAGCTTCTTTTATTTTTTCTTCGAGTTTTTGTATTTGGGTCTCCAAAGGAAGACTAATATCCATAAAGCTATAATACTACAAAGTTTATAAATTGCACAATCAAAATCAATAATGGGGCTTGCGGAAACGAGGATTTCCTTGTCTTTCTCTCCAGCTTCCTTGGGATCTATTTGTTCCTCCAAAACGCTCTCTTCTGAATTGGCGGGCTAGTGGGTGCTCTGAAGGAACAGTAGTAATTGGACTGCCAATAGGGGGCTTTTCTTTTCTAATAGTCTCTCCGTTTTCTCCAATTAGCATCGACAAATTAATTCTCCCTTGCTCATCTATCTCAATTACCTTAACTTTAACTTTTTTACCAATTGAGACAACGTCCGCAGGATTCCTGACGAATCCCGCTGACATCTGAGAAACATGAACCATTCCTTCCTTACCGGGCAAAAATTCTATGAATGCCCCAAAAGGAAGAATCCTTTTGACCTCTCCTTCAAAAACCTCTCCAACTGTTACCTCTCGAGTAATACTTCTTACCCACTCGAGGGCTTTAGCAACAGATTCTACTGATGTTCCGGAAATAGTTACCAATCCTGAATCTTCAACATCAACAGTTGCCCCAGTCTGAGCAATTATATTTTTGATTACGCGTCCCCCAGGACCAATTACTTCTCCTATCTTGTCTACAGGAACTTGGATTTGCTCTATTTTTGGAGCATACTCTGAAACAACTTTGCGGGAAGTAGTAATTATTTTTTGCATTTCTTTGAGAATTCTAAGCCTTGCCTTTTTTGCTCCTTCAAAAACTTCTTTTATTTGGGTGCTAGTCAATCCCATAATTTTTACATCCAGCTGAATTGCTGTAATTCCCATATCTGTTCCTGCAACCTTAAAATCCATATCTCCAGAAAAATCCTCAAGGCCTAAAATATCCGTCAGAATTACGTATTTATCGCCATCGGACACCATTCCCATTGCGATTCCGGCAACAGGCTTAAGAATCGGCACTCCCGCATCCATAAGAGCAAGAGTCGAGCCACAAGTTGAGGCCATAGAAGTTGAGCCGTTAGAAGATAGAATTTCTGAAACAACTCGAATTGTATAAGGAAACTTTTCTTGTTTTGGGGTAACCGCAAGTAATGCCCGTTCTGCGAGTGCTCCGTGCCCGATTTCGCGTCTTGACGGCACACCAATTCTTCCTGTTTCTCCAACAGAATATGGAGGCATGGAATAATGATGGATGTATCTTTTTGATTCTTCTCCTTCTGCTGATTCTATCAGCTGTTCAAGACGGGGAGAACCTAACGTTACAACAGTTAAAGCCTGTGTGTCTCCTCTTTGGAAAATTGCAGATCCATGAGTGCGAGGCAAAACTGAAACCATGCCAGTTATCTCCCTTATTTCCTGAGCTCCCCTTCCATCCGGCCTTATTCCTTTTTTTAAAGTATTATCGCGGATCGCCTTAAATAAAATATATTCTACGGCTTTTGCAATAACTTTTTTATCTATATTAGACTCTGAATCTTTTGCCTTTTCATCCTCATAAATTTTATCTATAAGATCTGAGGAGTCTCCACCTGATTCTTTGGTTATCCTCCCTTTAATCATTCCAACAATCTCATCTCTATATGATTTTTCCAAAACAGAAACCAAAGCATGATACTCTGAATCTTGCGAGACTGTTTCCTTTTTTACTCCTGCCTTTTTAGCAAAATCTTCTATAAAATCGATAATTTTGTTATTCTCAACTTGCGCTCTTAGAATTGCCTCAAGAACTATTTCTTCGGAAACCTGCAGTGCCCCTGCCTCTATCATCAAAGTCTTATCTTTTAATTGAGAAACAACTAAATCTAGATCTGACAATTCCGACTCTTGCGCTCCATGATTGATCAAAAACTCTTGCCCCGACTTTGCCGCTCCATCTTTTTCTTTAACATATCCAATCCTTACGGCCCCAATAGGACCTTTCCATGGAATTCTTGAAATAGCAAGGCAAGCACTAGTTGCGACAATTGAAAGAATGTCCGGAGAATTTTCTCCATCTACAGACAAAACTGTTACAATTATTTGTACTTCTTTTTTA
>JBBTXK010000182.1:0-7086 GCA_038062315.1 Patescibacteria group bacterium | reverse complement strand
TAAATGAAATGATGGTGCCAAGGGCATCCGCATCAGGATATGTTAAACTCCCTTTTTTTACATATAAATCATAGTTCCCTGTTAAGGGTAGATCATAAATGTATTTTTTATTAGTCATATCAGTTGTTGTCCAAAGTTTCTGACGAGCAATCTTGTCAATTTCTAATATTTCGTTATATGCTCGAGCCAGTGCTTCCCGTTGGAAGACTCCCAAAACCGGTTCTCTGTATATCGAATCCAAAAGCCCGATTTGCTGAGTAATGTGGTTTATTACTAATATTAATGCTCTATTTTTAATGGTGGCACTCTCCTCTTTCTCAAGTTGCCGAGCAATTTGTTTTAAGGCCTCTCTGTATCTATCAACCGTTGGAATTATTAACTCAATCCTTTTCCGAGTATCAACCATCCACTTGACTTCAATAATTCTTCTGTTCGCAATCGTTACGTAATAGTTGAGAAGAGACATGAAGTCATTTGATGATGCCTTAACCTGTTTTTCCCTAAAAGTAACTACCGGATAAAGAGCGGATCCCGGAAGAAGCTTTGGATTATAGAATGAAAATGGGGCTTCCATGTATTCAAGATCACATTGGACACACTCTGGTGCCAAAAAGATATCACTTGCGCTTTTTACATAATAATCAATATTCTTTTTTTCAACATCGCTCATAAATAAGGGGGATTTAGGAGCAAAATATGGGAATGATACAACTTTGCTAAGTTTTCCCGCAAGGAACGAAAGTTTTGTGCTCGAATTTACTCTTAGAGACTGGGCGAGGCTTGAGATGGAATAGACAATCCATTTGCCAAATGTCTTCTCTTTCTTAAACAGATCTTTGTGTTGAGCGAGAATTGCCTCATATTTTTCTGGATTTACAGTCGGCCAAGTTGGATTATCCCAATCGTAATCCTTCTCAAGAACAATTCCGTCAATTGCAAAAACATCAGTAAAATCTAAAAAGCTTTGCATATCATTTCTTAAAAATGCTGCATACATTTCAGTCATTAAAAGTCGTTCGCTTCCAGGCGCAAGTGCAGTGTTACGAACAAATGAATTTCTACTTAAAAGGCTCGTGAGGGAAGCAATACTCCAGTAATGCCATTCATAGCTGATATACGGGTTCTCACCGAGTTGAGGCATTGAAAGATATCTCCTATTGAGGTCTTGAGAGTTAATCCACCTTCCAAACTCTAAAACATAATTAGGTACTTTTACCCGTGTTGTTAATTCATTTCCAGGTTCTCGAGAATAATCCAAGAAAGAACCCGTTAGTGCCGGATAATGATACAAAGCATAACCTATTAAAAGAGCAACAATTGCGATGAAGGAAAATGTAAATGCATATTTTCTAAAGAATTTTAGTTCAATTCGATTAAGTAGATAATCTATTGTGAAACCAATAAGAATCCCATATGAAAACCAAACCATGTAGTTAAATTTGAAAAAGGCAGATCTAAATATTGCAAAGCCCGGAACGTAGGTAATGAGAACTTCAAAAATAAACCCTAATTGAGACTCAGGGCCTGAGGAAAACAAGATTCCAACAAGACAAATTAGAACAACAAGATAAATAACATATGCATCGCGGGCAAACTTTACAAACCACAAAGATGCAAAAGCCAAAATTGGTAGCAAGAATGAGGCAATGACAAGACCTGGATTTGTAAGAAAGGTTTGAGCATAAGCATGATAAGGATTAAGATACCAATCAGGTATGCCTTGTCCGCGAAATAGATTTATAAAAGTTGATTGAGATGAAAGATATTTTGCCCAAGTAAGAGCTCCCTCTGTGCCACCAGCAAGAGCCAAATCCCTGCCAAAAAATCCTACGATATAGAATGTATAAGGAATAATCCAATAAGCATTAAGTAAAAAATAAATAATTCCTGCTCCAATAGAATAGAGAAAAGTTTTTTTAAGTGTTTCTAAATTAAAGTTAATTATATTTATATAGATAAATGTAATTAAAAGTCCAAATATTAACCCTCCGTATAAAGGAAAACTTCCCCCGCCATTAAATATACCCATTACCACTCCTGTTAAAATCGTACTTTTGACTAGTCCCATACGGCCGCGTAAATACCAAATCGCAAAATACAAAACTAGTGGAAAAGCAATATAGATAGAAAATTTCGTTCTCTCAGCGATAAACCAACCCTGAAGCAGATAATAATTTAACATGTATATAACAGAGGCGATCACCGGCAGATATTTCTTACCGGGAAAAGTTTTATAGGCAAAAAAATACATCGCAACGCCTGGAAGCGTAAACCAAAAAACAAATTGAACTATTTGTCCTGAGTGTAGTGAAAGTCCAAGCCAGACAAGAAATGCTTCAAAACTGTGAATAAAAAAAGCTCCAAGTAAAGCCGCGCTTTGATCTGTTCCGATACTAAATCTTTGAGACCATACGTGCAAACGATCTAGAAAATGGGAAATAGGATCAAGAGCTAATCCCGCATCATGCCCTAGAAGAATTTCACCATCTCTAAACCAAAGCAAGGGAATAAGTCCCAAAAGAAATATGATGATCAAATCAAAAAAAATTCTCTTTCTCATTTTTTACCGATAATTATAACTGGCGATATAAAATACGGCGACTTTGTCGCAAAAGGGAGAGCCACAGCCAGTCTCCAATACCACTTATAAAAATAAGGAATAAGCGTTATCTGTTTCATGTAAATATTTTTAAACCCTGCTTTTTTCAATATCCTCTCCCATGCTTTAGGCGGCTTTACATTAATATGTGTTGGGTCATTTGAAACATGAGGATAATCATTTGGGGTCGAGAAAATTACAGCTCCCCCTTTTTTAAGAAGACTATAAGCGTTTTCTATAGCAAGTTCGGGATGGGGCAGATGTTCAATGACATCAAACGCCACTGCCAAATCAAACTTATTTTTTACAAAAGGCTTCTCCATATCATGAACTAAAAAATTTATTCCTTTTAAATCTTTATACGCCTTTTTTACGGCATACTTGGAAATATCAGTCGCCGTAACTCTCCAGCCAAAATCTCTAAGCACCAAAGAGGAAGCCCCTGTTGCGCACCCAAATTCAATTAGATCTTTTCCTTTCCCATTCTTAAGAAGGTAGTATTTATTTATATATTCAAACATTCCGCGAAACCAATTTTTTAGTTCGCGGTCGCGCTTCTCACTAAAATCACCGATACCACTATAATATCCTTCAAAATAAAATTCTTCGAAATTTTTCTTGTCGTTTCCCTTAGGTTTCTGTTTTATTTTTTTCACGTCTTTTCAATAAGTTTTATAGACCCTAGAATTTCCTCAAGAATTTGAAGAGATTCAGCATTCATGGTATATGTTTCTGCCTGAATTAATTTGTCATCTAATTTAATTAAGTATTCAATTTTTGATTGGCCAATTATAACACTTGCATCATTATAATGGAACTTGTCAAAAAACACCTTTTTCGGCATTACTTCACTAATAGTTTTTGCATCTCGAACTTTTAACTGCTCATTTAAATCAAACGCTTGTAAAACTATAGAAAAGCTGATTTCTAAAGAGAAGGTAGAATTTACTATTTCTATAAATTTTTCATTTTCTATGACTTGTGCATTGGGAGGATATGAGAATGAAAAAGTTTTTGAAAGATCAGTAAAAGTTTTCCAATCAAGATTTACTTTTGAGGAAGAAAGATATTCTTCCATTTCTCTTCTTACCTCAGACGTTATATCTCTTAATTTAATTTTTTGCGCTTCATAAAAAAATGCGTAAATGTCTCTTGTTGTAAACTTTTCTGCTACAAGCTCCTCTGCTAAATTTTTCTTTGACGAATAATAACCAAACCCTCGACCATCATAATATTGGTGTCCCTGTCCTTTCCCCTCAAATAATGGTTTTTCAAAAAAACTATCCGGGAGTGGATTCCCGTCATAATAAACTACAGTTAACGCCTGAGGTATACTAGTTTGAAAAGGGAGACTGGGGCCATAAGCGCTTAGGCCATCTGTTTCAAAATAAAAAACGGCCTTTTGCGGCAACTCTGGAAGATATTTTTTAAGCTGAGCTACAACTTCTCGCCTGTCAGGCTGAAAGTTTTGTGTAAATTGCTTAATACCTAAGCCGAATGCTTCCATATTATTAACTAACCAGATTATAAATATAACTATTGCTATAAGTGAAGCTTTCTTTATTCGGAGCGTTTTAGAAACAAACTTTGAAATTCCCAAAAGTAAAAATGGAAAAACAATAGCGGCGCCAACATTGGGATTATAATAAAACCTTGAATCAAAATATATATCATATCCCCAGCGCGGAAACGAAAAAATAATTGCCACCAATGGCAAAGCGCTCAAAACAATAATTGCTAGTCCTGTTGATAGTGCTTGCGCTTCCTGCACTTCCCGTTTGCGAATAAACCTAATGATTGAACTCGCGCAGAAAATAAGAATCACTAGACTTATTATATAAATAATGAAACCATTTCCCGGACCATATAAAAATCCGAGCCGGGCTTGAGAGCTTTCTGCGCTATCACCGCCTGGCGGCACAGGATAAACAATCCGAGTAATTAATTTAACTATTGACAACGCTGTGTCGCGAGGCAAAAACAAAGTGCCTGTCATTTTTATTGGAAATGTAACTAAGCGAAACATTATTTCTCCGGGCAAGTTTTTGTGGATTGAAAGATCGCGGCTCACAATTGTCCCAGTATCAATAGTTTTAGCGGGCTCCGTGTATGATTTAGGAATGTACCCTTCCACAAATTTATCAATTATTTTTTGAGGTAAAGTATTGAAGTTAGGAATTACAAATCGAAATATCAAATATACAACTATAGAAATTGTGAAAACTTTTAACAAAAACTTAAATGAAAAAATTCTTTTCTCAATAATCGCCATGAATGGCAAAAGAAGAAAAAGAAAAACAGATGTTTCTTTTGTAAAAAGAGAAAGAAAAACAAAAAAAATAGATAAATAAATGAATTTTTTTGTTTTTGTTAAAAAAGCTAACTTATATATGAGAATACATAAGATAAAAAATGTTACTGATAAAATATTCTGACCATAGAAAGGAGCTGCTCCTGTTATTGTATGTATAGGAGTCGGAGCAAGTGCAAAAAAAATACCCCCAAGTAAAGCAAACGCATTTCTCTTTACTGCTTCTGTTTTACTTAATAAAATTTTTATCAGTAAAAATATCAAAAAAGAGTTTAACGCATGTAACATTAATGACATGAATGCATACGGGGCATAATTCATACCAAAGAATTTTGTATTTAAGAAAAAAATTAATGAGGCAATAGGAACAACATGCTGCCCTCCTGATAAGGGACCAGAGTTGATAATTGTCGATACGATCGCAGTTAAAAATCCATCAGGCTTTCTTGTTAAGGGAAGATAGTATGTAAAATGAAACCACTCATCTGCTTCAAAATAAGAATCCAATAGGTCGCCGAATAAGAAAAAAATGAGAACAAGAAAAAAAGCGAATATGATCCATTTTCGTTTATCTATAAAAAAAGCAAGCTTTTGAATTTTAAATTTCTTTAAACTCATTATCAGGAATTGGCTCATTATATCTAAAAATAGAAAAAGCGCAACACACGTATCTAGCGTCTTTTGTTAGTGCGTTAGCTCGGACGCGATCAAGCGGAGAATATCCAAGCCGTTTAAAAGGGGGATCATCTTGCGTGCGCTACCAATGCGTTTGGGTTCACTGGCTGGAATTTCGGCGACCTTAAGCTTCAGTTTGGCGCATCGAATCGACAGAATCGGTTCTAATCCGGCTCTCGGAATACCGATTGGAATTTTTTGAACTATATCTTTCCTAAATGCTCGAAACATCACAAGTGTATCAGTGTAGTTTCCGCCAAAACATATATTGATTATTTTTGTAAACAGGAAATTGCCAAAAGCCGTCACAGGATCATCATCATAGCTTTTTGCTCCTCTTGCGTACCGTGAGGCGATTACCATGTCGTAACCTTCCTTTATCTTTTTGACGAGGTCGGGTATGACCTCGGGCAGTGAATTTCCATCAGGGCTGAAAGCCACAATGCAGTCGCCTTTCGCGACCTTTAGGCCTTCACGATAAGTATTTGTGATACCTTTTGATTTTTGCATTACGACCCGATAGCCCTTTGACTTTGCATATTCTACGGTTCCATCCGTAGAGCCGCCATCCACCACCAATATTTCATCGATCCATTGTTTTTTTACGCGCGGCATTATAGCTTTCATACCTTCAATTTCGTTTAAAGTAGGGATAAAGAGAGTCGTTTTCATGATATCGGTACCTTATTATAAATTCTTCTGAGATTATTTTCAACGGCGTGTTTTATGAAGTCGGCAACTTGCCTGTGCAGGACATAGTTCATAACGGAACGCTGCGCCGCCTTTATCATATTGGTATTGAAGAGAATTATCGGGACAAAGGATTTGCAAAATTCTTTTTGGGCGACATTCTTTAGATTAAGTCAGATAAAAAGTAGTGTTACCGGGAAAATTATGTTAGACTAGAGATCGTAAAATATGAGAAAAAAAAGAGATATAAAAGTATTAGTTACAGGAGGTGCGGGTTATTTAGGTTCTGTTTTATGTGAGCAATTACTTAGGAAAGGTTACATAGTAACTGCAGTTGATAATCTTCTTTTCAGACAACAAAGCCTGTTTCATATAATAGCAGACCCCAAATTTAATTTCGTTTTTGGAGATGTTAGAGATGAAAAATTGATGAAGATTCTTATTAAGGAAGCAGATGTGCTGATTCCCTTGGCAGCAATCGTTGGGGCGCCAGCTTGTGACAGAGACCCCAACCAAGCAATATCTGTTAATCTTGAAGCAATAAAGCTGCTTAATAAGCTGCGCTCAAAAAGGCAACTAGTAATTTATCCTACAACAAACAGCGGTTATGGTACCAAATCAGGAGATACATATTGTACGGAGGATACACCCTTAGAACCGCTTTCCCTTTATGGTAGGACTAAAGCGGAAGCTGAAAGTCGCCTCTTGGAAACACCAAACGTGATTACTTTAAGGTTGGCAACGGTGTTTGGTATGTCGCCCCGTATGAGACTTGATCTATTGGTAAATGATTTTGTATATAGAGCATTTA
>JBBTXK010000181.1:0-1298 GCA_038062315.1 Patescibacteria group bacterium | reverse complement strand
GATGGGGCTTGAGAATTCCGATAATAATTCTTTCAACTTCTCGTGGAGTATAAAATTCTCCCCCCTTTTTTCCTGCATCAGCGGCAAACTGTTTAATTAGATATTCATAAGCATCGCCCAAAAGATCAGAACTAATATAATTGCTACCAAAGTTATATTGAGAAAAATGATTTATTAATCTTTGGATCGTTTCGTTGGGGAAGCGGTCTTTATTGGCAAAATCTAGATCATCAAAAATTTTATCAAGCTTTGGGCTATTAACATTGGTTATTTTGTCAAAAATATCATTGAGTTTTTGCCCGATATTTTCTGAAGTTTCAGAAATTATCGACCATCTACAATCTTTGGGAACCTGAAATCTGTGATTGTAGTCAGCTTCAGCAAGGTTTTTGTCTTTGTATTCATCCATGACTTTCTTATATTCCTCATCCCAAACATCGCTAATTCTCTTATAGAATAGTAAACCGAAAATATATTTTTTATAATCTGAACTGTCAATTTTTCCTCTTAAAATATCTGCACTTCTCCATAGAAACTGTTCTAGTTGAGGAAGCGTTAATTTACTGCCCATTCCGTCAATTAATACCTGAATATCTTCTTTGCGATATCTTCGATCTTTGCGAGGACCAACGCGAAGAGGAGTAAGTTTGCCGGATTTCTCCCAATTTCTAAGAGTATCAGCGTGGATTTTAAAAATTTCTGAAACTTGACCTATGCTAAGTAACTCTGGTAATTCTTCTAGCTTCTTTTGTAAAATTTGGCTCATTCGGAACAGAATACACTATAGTTTCAATTTTGTCAAGAGTTTATTTCATAGGTTTTCATAGGTTAGAGTGTATTTTTAAGAAAGTGATGAATCTAAAATGAGGCAGGCCGGCCGACTGGTTTGGTGGCGGTCCGCTCGCCCCCGCCCAAAATGGAGTCGTTGCTAAAAGGAGGGCACGCGACAGATAACCTACACGATTACTCAGCCTACCAAAGAGCGTGCCCGACCAACGCGAGAGCCGAGAGAATATTTTTTGATTTTGGAAGATTCGGCTCTCGCCAAACGAGCAACAAAGCGGCAACATGAACAGGAAGGGGTAAAATAAAGAAGGCGGGGGCGAACAGCGGATCCACCCCGCCGACGGCGCAACGATGCTAAGCAGAATTAAAAGAAAAGTCCCGACGCTTCGGGACGAGTAAGATACTGTAGCGGATTGAGAATTGTAAAACCAATCGGCAAACCCGCCCCAAGGCGGGTCTAGCGCCCAAAGGCGGGGTCGCCGCCACCATAAACGGGTGGGTGGGTTGATACG
>JBBTXK010000180.1:0-3415 GCA_038062315.1 Patescibacteria group bacterium | reverse complement strand
ATGCATGGAGAAGATTTAAATTTGGTAGGGATGACATTTCTATTTTAAAATGACATATAAATTCGCTTTTTGATATAATTTTGTTAATGGAAGAGATTATCTGGAATATTGAAACTTATGAGACTGGGAGTGGGGAAAAAATAGTTGATGAGTTCATTAAAAAACAGCAACCACAAGCAAAATCAAAAATTGCTCATACAATAAATCTCCTAAAACTTTATGGAAACAAACTAGGACTTCCTCACTCAAAAGCATTAGGATCAGGGCTTTATGAACTACGAACAAGAGGCAAAGAAGAACTCCGCATCTTTTACTGTTTCGCGCCCCAAAAAACTATCTTTCTTCTTCACGGTTTTAAGAAACAGACACAACAAACTCCTTCAAAAGAGCTGAACATAGCATTACAACGAAAGAAAAGTTTGACAAGTTCGACTACGCTCAGTGTCAATACTGAGTGAAATCGAAGTATTGACAAGCGTATAACGTTTATGTTATATTGTTAATATGAGCAAATGGGAAGATTTAGAAAAAGAATTATTGTCTGATCCTAAAGTTAAAAAGGAATATGATCGTCTAGCTCCTCGCTATGCAGTTATTTCCGAACTTATTTCTGCAAGATTAAAGAAACGCATGACACAAAAAGATATTGCAGAAAAGTTAGGCACCAAACAATCTGCCATTGCACGTCTTGAGTCAGGCAATGTTAACCCAACTTTAGAGTTTTTGCAAAAAATAGCTCAAGTGATGGGATATAAACTCAGCATCCACCTATCAAAATAGCCATCAAGATTTACCATCATGAATAAAAACACTTTTCTCATAGACTATATGCTTGTCTCCAGTTATCACCAAAATTAACAGCATCGAATAATACAAATTGAGTAGGCTTTATTCGATAAAACTTGTGTTGATTTTCTTCATCCAGCATAAGTCTTTTAATAGTTTTCATAGGGAATATTCGATCTCTATAAGCAGAAATTGCTTTATCAATATCTTTTTGATCGGTTAGCATTTCTGCTATACCTTGAAGCTGTAGCCCTCTTGGTGGGTCTTTAGGGGCATGTCGTAAAACTACCGCAGCAGCAACTTTTTGATTTTTCATTAATTCATATGAATGTCGTCTAGAAGTTGAGGAAAACCAATAAATGTTCAGATCACGATCTGCCGCAAACCAAACATTACAAACCCAAGGTTGATTATCATTTGCAGTAGCAAGCTGCATAAGCTTTTCTTTTTTCAGATACTCTTCAATTAATTTTCTTAATTTCACATTACGTTCCATGATGCGATTATATCAAAATCTAACGAATGAAAATCACATGTCCTCTTTTGTAACATCTCAATCATCTCGTCTTTTATTCCAATGCCTTAAAATCAACTCTCTTTTGTGGCAGACCATCTTCTGAGTGGACTTTATAAAGATTAATAATCAAAAAATAAATTCTCGAATTGTTTTTTGTTTTATAAAAAAAATTTTCTATGTGACCTTCTGAGTTATCAACAACAATTTCAATTTTTTCTTTGTTAAAGACAATACAAAAGGCTTCTCTAAAATTGAGATCCTGCGTTCTTTTATATGCTTGATTATAAATTTTTTCAAACGTTGATTGTGGGCTCCCATTTCGATGAATTTTTGCCTCTACGATAATTGCGTACGGTGTATTAGTTAAATTATCTATTTTTCCAGATGGCACATCAACTTCAACTAAAGGATAAGTGAAGCCAGAATCAAATAGAAATCTTGCTAAATGCTTTCTTGTGATATCTGGTTCTTTGGCATCAGCTAAGAAGTCATTCCTTCCGTACCATTCACAAAAAATCTTATATCTCTTAAGAATATAAGTAGCATTTAAAGTAGATTTTATTTGTAGTTCCAGATAAAAAAGAATTGGCTCAATACATTCATTGATAAATAAATCCTTCTGTTTAGAATCATCATTGGTGGCACTAAAGTACCTTATTCCATTGCTTATACTAGAAAAGTAAATGCTAACTATACCTTTTAGGAACGAAAAACAAAATGCAACGTTTTCATCAAATGAAACTATTTCATTCCGCATATTATTTAATTCGCTTTGGTCGGGAATATTAGTTTTACTAAATCTTTTCTCGTATTTTGGGTATTTAGACAATAAATTCATTAAAATGATTGACATTTCAGGATCACTAACTAGGAAGTTGACAAAAAGTTTTAAATTATAGTTTTGGAAAAGAAAATAACCGCTCAATTTCAAAAAATTCGCTATCGACCTAAGTTTTAATAAAGATTGGTTATCTTGATACATTAATGAGCAAATTTTTACTCCTTTTGGGGAATATTAGCTAGCTGGGGTTAGCCTTCGATGGGTTCTAGGGTTAGACAGCCGGGATAAGAAGTATTTTCATCATACAGAGTTTGATCGCCAATATAATCTTCCCATGATTTAAAAAGGGTATTTAACCTCTGGAATGTTTCCTCTTTTATAGAATCGTCAAGATAGGCAAATGGACAAACATGCTCAGGTTTCTGGCCGCCTTTTAAAATTCCAATCTCCACTGCGCCAAATCCTGCAGGCGCACCTGTATCAAAATCGCTTACTTCTGCAATTATTTGGCCTGCTCTAACTTTGTCTCCCACTTTAACCTTTGGCTTTATGACGTGTTCTGTTTCATAAACCCATTTTTCCATTTGGCCGCTTTCAGTCACCTGTATGGAATAATCCCCGCTCCAAACTGTTGGCATACTAGCCACTATTCCATCAACCAAAGACCTGACCGGAGTACCCATGGGTAGAATATATGTGGGCTGGGGATTTGATTTATCTTGATTAGTAGAAGACATATTTCCAGGGATAACAAAACCAAAACCCATGAAAATGCGATTAAACTGCAATTTTTGTTTGGTAAATTTAAAATCGTCAAAGTTTACTCCAATGCTTTTTAATTTAAGCGGAGGCTTATCTGAATCTTGAGAGGCATGCTGATTTCCATTCTGATTTGAAGTAAATGGAAGAGGCGGTTTTTCAACCTTAGAGCTAAATTGCCAAAACAAAAATCCTATTGCTATTACAACCAAAACTGTAATAATGAGAAGAATCGCGCTAAATCCTTTTTGCAGCATTAACTTTACTATACCATTTCTTAAAAATAAAATCCTAACCCCTTTTGGGGAATATTAGCTAGGTAGGGTGCTTATCTAGTAGGGTCTGTGTCGCAAATTTCTAATAGCTTACCGTTTAAATCACTTGCTCTTTGGTTAATCTCATGTCTAGGATTATTTTGGTCAGTATTAAAACCATCATGGATGTTGTATTTTTTCATTAATAAATCCTGGTGGAAACGAGCAATCTGATTACAACTATAGTTCGTAGTCACATTATCCGATGCTAAATAACGACCGAAATAAAAACCTATCGCAAATGATAGGGCTATTAGC
>JBBTXK010000179.1:4833-12101 GCA_038062315.1 Patescibacteria group bacterium | reverse complement strand
AATTACTCTTTTCCAAAGCAAAGCTGGGCCTATAAATATTTTTTCTTTTGGAAGATCTCGGGCAAAGCTGTTTAGCAAAGACACGCCGCATATTAGTTTTGCCGATGTGGCAGGAGTTGATGAGGCAAAGCAGGAATTAACAGAGATTGTTGATTTTTTGAAAAATCCTGGAAAGTATAAGGCGGTTGGAGCAAGGACCCCAAAAGGGGTACTCATGGTTGGTCCAAGCGGAACAGGAAAAACGTTACTTGCCCGGGCAACGGCGGGTGAGGCAAATGTGCCGTTTTTCTCAATGGCAGGCAGTGAGTTTATGGAAATGTTGGTAGGTGTCGGTGCTAGCCGGGTTCGTGACCTCTTTGATACTGCCAAGAAAGCCCAACCAGCCATTATTTTCATAGATGAAGTTGATGCAATAGGAAGGCAGCGAGGCATTGGGATAATGGGAGGACACGATGAGAGGGAGCAAACGTTAAATCAAATTTTGGTTGAGATGGATGGGTTTACCCCCAACGAACAGCTTATAGTAATGGCAGCTACAAATCGCCCTGATGTCTTGGACCCTGCCCTTGTGAGACCAGGAAGGTTTGATAGAAGAGTGGTTTTGGATATGCCGGATATTGTTGGTCGGCAGGCAATATTGGCAATACATGCTAGGGGCAAGCCTTTTGCTGCGGGGGTTGACTGGCAAAAAGTTGCAAAAAGAACAGTTGGATTCTCCGGAGCAGATCTAGAAAATATGCTTAACGAAGCGGCAATTTTGGCAGCCCGTCTTGGCAAAAAAGCAATAGATATGAGGGATATAGAAGAGGCAGCAACAAAAGTAAAGTTAGGGCCTGAGAAAAAAAGACTTCAATCAGATGATGATCGAAAGATGACTGCTTACCATGAGGCCGGACACGCTCTTGTCTCTTGGCACATGCCGCACATGGATCCAGTGCACAGAATATCAATTGTAAGCCGCGGTTTGTCTTTGGGGCATACTATGATGGAGCCAACAGAACATATACATGAAACAAAAACCAGACTTTTAGAGCAAGTTTCCGTTATGCTTGGAGGAAGAGCGGCCGAAAGTCTTGTTTTTAACGAGATGACAACAGGTGCTTCTGATGATATTGCCAAAGCAACTGAGGTGGCAAGAACCATGGTAGTTGAATATGGAATGAGCGAATTAGGACCAATTAATTTGGATGGAGAAAGACGGCCTTTTTACGAGCAAAAAAATATCTCACCTGATATGGCGTCACAAATCGATGAGCAGGTTAAAAAGATTACAGATGTTGCCTACAAAACCGCAACTGCAATTCTGACTAAGCTTCGAAGCAAGCTTGATTTACTGGCAGAAGAGCTCTTGAAGAAAGAGACAATCGAAGCAGGAAATTTTGTAACTCTTCTTGGTCCCAAGAAAGCTATTGTGCCTGTGAAGACTTAATTCAACTATTTTTGCTCTCAATAAATGTTTTTGGGGTTTGGACTTGAGCAGACTTTCTTACATGTTTTTGAATCACTCTCTGTATTCGATTTGTTGATTTTTAATGGGCGTAATTTTTGCTACTGGTTTTGATCTATAGATTAAAATAAAGGATACACCTTTCTTAAGGGCTTTTATAATCTTTGGCATATTAGCGCGTAGTTCTTTAACCGAAATTGTTTGTAATTGCATAGTATTTCTCCTTTAAAGTTCATCTTAAGATTATCGTTGTGATTGTTTTTTGTCGTGTGATTTTTTTACTTGACAAAATGGGAAAAGCAATGTAAAGTAAATCATGGAGCCTCCAAAGATAATACCAGGACTAGGACTGACTTTTGATGATGTTCTTCTGTTACCTTCGTATAGCGATTTTACCCGGGCAGACGTAGATCTTTCAACGAAATTAACCCGCAACATAAATCTTAGGATTCCTCTTGTTTCTGCTCCCATGGATACGGTTACTGAAAGTAGGCTTGCATTAGCACTAGGAGAACTCGGAGGAATTGGAATAATTCATAGAAACTTAACTATAGAAGACCAAGTAAGAGAAGTAACAATAGTAAAAAGTAGTCCTTCGGCAGGCTCAGGACGAGCTTTGCTCGTTGGCGCAGCAATAGCAGGGAAAAACTATGAGGAAAGACTAAGGGCTTTGGTCATGGGAGGAGTTGATGTTATTGTAATTGATTCTGCCCATGGATTTACGAAAGTTATCGTAAACGCGATAAAATTTATAAAAAAAACTTATCCAAAACTTGAGGTTATTGCTGGCAATATCGCAACTGAGGCTGGGGCAAATGGACTAATTGCGGCAGGAGTTGATGGGCTTCGAGTTGGGATGGGGCCAGGAGCTATCTGTACGACAAGAATAATTTCCGGAATGGGAGTCCCTCAAATAACAGCGATAATCGCGACCTCAAAAATTGCAAAGAGGGCAAACATTCCTGTTATTGCTGATGGAGGCATAAAATATTCAGGGGATATGGTAAAAGCATTGGCAGCTGGTGCATCAACTGTTATGACGGGAAGTCTTTTTGCATCAACCAAAGAGTCGCCTGGAAAAACATTGAAACTTAAATTATCAGAAGTTCCAGATCGTTTTAGAAGTACATTTAATCATAAAGAAGAAATTTATTTATTTAAAGAATATCGGGGAATGGGATCGGTCGGGGCAATGGAAAAGGGAGCAAGAATAAAATCAGAAGAAGAATTTCACGGCAAAGACTATAAGGATAAAGTTTTGGTCGCAGAAGGAGTAGAAGGATTGGTTCCAATAAAAGGAACTGTAAGAGAAATTGTTGATCAGGCTTTAGGAGGGATCAGATCAGGGATGTGCTATACGGGCGCAAGGAATATACAAAAGCTTTGGGAGAAATCTCAATTTGTCAGAATTACTCAAGCATCTCTTACCGAAAGCCATCCTCATGATATTCTAATCACAAATCCTGGAGAGAACTATTCATGATTGTAGTTGTTGATTTTGGGTCACAGACTACCCATCTTATCGGAAGAAGAATTAGGGAATTGGGGGGTGAGATAAAAATTTTGTCCCCGGAAAAGATTCTCCCTTCCATTCAAAATGACAAAAGCATAAAGGGCATTATTCTTTCCGGCGGGCCAGCGTCTGTATATGAAAAAGGCGCTCCGACAGCTGATCCGAAAATTTTTTCTTTGGGAATTCCGATTCTTGGGATATGTTATGGACTTCAGTTAATAGCGCATTTATTGGGAGGAAAAGTGATATCTGGGAAAAAGGAATATGGTCCGTCTCAATTGAAAATTGGAAATTTAAAATTGAAAATTATAAGTAAATTGCCTCAGCAATTTACTGTCTGGATGAGCCATGGAGACGAGGTAGTTAGTGTGCCGAAAGGATTTAAAACTCTTGGGTCAACAGAGCATGTGCCTTTTGCGTTTGTAGAAGATTCAAAACGTAAAATAATCGGACTTCAGTTTCATCCGGAAGTTGAACATACGGAAAATGGGAGACAGATCTTAGAGAATTTTGTAGATTTGTCTGAAAGTCGTCATCCCGACCGAGTCAGCAAACGAGCGGAGGGATCTTTCTCAACAACTTATGTTGAAAGAGATTCCTTGACTTCGCTCGGAATGACAAACAGAAAACTAGAGGAAATTATAAGAAATATCAAACAAACAGTAGGCGAATCCTACGTTATTGGGGCTGTATCTGGAGGAGTGGATTCGACAGTTGCGGGAGTTTTGAGCGCAAAAGCAATAGGGAAGCAGTTTATACCAGTTTATGTAGATAACGGACTAATGAGAGAAGGAAACTTGGAACACGTGAAAAAAATTTTCACAAAACATGCTAATGTTAGTCCTATAGTCGTTAATGCGGTAGGGGAGATGTTGAAGAGATTAAGAGGAATTACAGATTCTGAGAAGAAAAGAAAAATTATTGGCAATTTTTATATTGATATTTTTGAAAGGATTAGGAAAAAATTATTAAAGAAAAATTTACCTGTAAAATTTTTGCTTCAAGGGACAATTTACTCAGATGTAATAGAGAGCCAAGGAACAAAGCATGCTGCAAAAATCAAAAGTCATCACAACGTAGGAGGGCTTCCCAAGGATATGAAGCTTAAACTTCTAGAGCCATTAAAGAATTTTTATAAAGATGAGGTGAAAGCGATTGGCCGAGCGCTTGGTCTAGAAGAAGAGTTTGTTAATAAACAGCCTTTTCCAGGCCCGGGATATGCAGTAAGAATTAGAGGAGAGGTAACAAGGAAACGTTTAGGTCAGGAGAAAAAAGCAGATGAAATTGTTCTTTCAGAACTCAAAAGGGCAGGGATTATGGAAAATGTTTTTTTATCTTTTCCTGTTATGACAGGTGCTTATTCTACCGCAGTCAAAGGAGACGGAAGGCACTTTGATGAGGTTGTAGCTTTAAGAATCGTTGAGTCAAAGGATATTATGACATCCACTTGGTCACGACTCCCATATGAAGTTTTACAAAAAATCTCTTCAAGAATTGTTAATGAGGTTCCAAATATTTCCCGCGTTGTCTATGATATTACTACAAAACCTCCGGCAACTATGGAGTGGGAATAAACCCCAATGTCATCCTGAGCAAAGCGAAGCCATGCACCAGACGGTGCTTGGCGAAGGATCTCTGGGATTCTTCACTTCGCCAAGTCAGACTTGGCTTCGTCCAGAATGACATCATCTAAGGTGTAAGGTCTCAGATCTGTAGACTATATTTTTTGGTTTGATAACAACTTGTCTTTCTCCTTGTTTCACATAACCAGCATTTATGCTTTCAAATTTATTATTCTTAATGATTCTTTGCGCTTTTATGACTTCCTTTTCGGGAATAAAGATTGCATAATCCATAGCCATATTAAATGTTTGGTACATTTCATAATCAGAAAGATTAGCATGACTTTGTATAAAGAGAAATACTTCTTGTGGATCAAATATTTTTTCAATAACATAAGTATAATTTTGTCTTCCTCTCATTATTTTTCTAAGACCATGGCCTGTGATATTGGAAATATAATGAATATCGATATTGTTTTTTTGCAAATCCTGTATTAAATTGGCGTAGATATTTGTTCTTGTAAGAAGAGCTTCTCCATACATTTTTTTGTTTGGAAGTAGTGTCGCATATCCTTTTGGAAGTTTTTTTGCAATTGCCCGCGCTAAAGATATGCCGTTTGCGTTTATGCCGTTTGATTTAAGAAGCATAATTCTATCCCCTGCTTTTAACTTTTTATCAGTTATTAAATTCTTTTTTGAAGAAATTATTCCGACTGCAGAGCCAGCTAAATCTATTGAATCATTATTAATTATTCCCTTGAGGGTTGGTGTTTCTCCCCCGCCCCAGGTCACACCTGTCAAGTTGCATGCGTTTTGCCAGCCTTGCACTAAGTCTTTTGTTCTTTTTATATTCTTAAACCAGCTTGAATCGCCTACTGCCCAATAGGCATTTATTGTTAGAGGTTTTGCTCCGCAACTCGCAAGGTCATTAATTATTGTCGCAACTGTATCGTGGCCAATAATATCATAATAAGTCCTTCGACTTTGCTCAGGATCTTCGACTTTCCCCATTTCATCTGCGACTAAATTTTTCGTTCCAAGTCCTTCGATAGCAGATGCCATCAAGATATTTCCTTGGTTCCAGACAAATGCTGATTCTCCCCGAGTATCATTTATTTCTTGAAATCCATGTTTCTCAAGATTAGTTGAGGTTTTTTTGGCTGCGGTTTGCGCAAATTTCTTTATCGGATCCAAATCTTCATAATTTACTCCGGATTGAGAGTAAGTTATCTTTTTTTGTTTCATAAATTATCCAAAATAAATTTAACCCTTTTTCCTACAGACATTTTTGGAACTCTTGTAACTTTTATACCAATATCTGTATAACTTTTTTCTAGAAGGTTATCGAGAAGCTGTGCTTCTTCTTGACTTTCAGTTCTGGCATAGTCTAATTCGTATTTAATTAACTCCATTAAAAATACTTTTTTGTAGGAACAATTTTTCACAGCTTTTTGCAATAAATCATCTTTTTCAAGTCCGCACATTTTCATGTAGGCCGTGCTATCGGGGATTCCTCGTTCCATAAAAATCAAATCTTCTTTCGGTAAATTTTTTTCAAAATCTAATTTTAGTTTTAAAATTTTTCTTTGGAATCGAAGTTCGTTTTTCCTAATTTCTTTAAGTGTTTTTCCTTTTTTCATTTCCTGATCAATATAAATACGTGCCCATTCATAGAAAACCTTATAACCTTTTTTTTCCAAGGCTTTTAATATTGTAGTTTTCCCAGAACTCGGCGCTCCGGTAACAACATACCAGTTATTTAGAGTTTTCACCTATCGCTCCTTACCTCTTGCCCGATACTGAAATTCAAGATTATCAGGAAGTAATATGTCAACCTCGTTACCATTTCTTACCTGAGTAAATATCTCTGAAATAGGCCTTCCATCTAAGAGATATCTATTTTCTCTTAAAGTATCTGTAATTGCTATAAATGGAGTATATGGATAGAGATAGTGTGTAAGGTTTGCCCTATGAGCCATACCACTATCTCGGCGCGGATCATCACCAATGCATAAGATTCTCTTTTTAGATTCCATTGCGTCTGTCATAAATGAGGGGTTATCTGAAGATACGTTTTGACGCCTAAGCCATTTAAAATGGACTAGCGCTATGGGGAAAGGACCTGGTTTAAATTTCGTTTCTTGTTCTTCGGGATATTTCCTAGGACGAATATCATCTTCTGTGACTAAAATTTCAGGTTGAGGAAGATCCCAGACAGCAAATGATTTTCTAATAAATAATTCGTGTCCTGAAGAAAGAACAGCAAAATCTAATGGCAATCCTTCTTGTCTTAAGGTTACAAGAGAACGAATAAATTCTAGCGCTCCTTTAGTGGGCCTTGGCCACATTTCTCCCGTCCAGTCTTGACCGATTTCATCAAGTAAGTAACTTAACTTACGTCCTACAAGCATCTGGGTAATAGTTGATTCAGGGTTTTGGTCATTCCAAATTAACGAACCATTCTTTGCCTCTGGAATAAAAACTGCGACATTTGACCTCTCCCTTAGATAGAAGTTAATGGCATGTTTGATAAGTGGGGAGTTAACGTTTCTACCCCATTCGAGAATATCGTGAACTAGCTCGGATGGCGTTCTTCCATGTAGACCAGTAACCTCTTTAAATGCATATTCTCCGTCTTCTCCGAAAATATCAGCAATAGCTAGTTCGTAAGCCCTGCGTACATTCATTTTGCCTGGGCTGTCGACAGTCGTCGTATGAAACAATGTTTCGTCAAAGTCAGAGACAA
>JBBTXK010000179.1:0-4823 GCA_038062315.1 Patescibacteria group bacterium | reverse complement strand
TATTATTCATTTTTAATGTATTTAATCATGTTCCCGAAAATTGGTAAACCTTGGGGTTTGGGGATTTTCATTCGTCGCCAGTTGGGGTGTTGTTCGATTCGAACAAATCGTTCCGGGTGGGGCATAAGACCCAAGATTCTTCCTGTTGGATCAGTGATTCCTGCAATTGCATGGAGAGAGCCATTTGGATTGTCAGGATATTTTTGAGTTGGTTTTCCTTTGTCATCAACATAGCGAAAAACGATGAGATTAGATTGTTCCATTGTTTTTATTGTTTCATTGCTGGCAAAGAATTTTCCCTCACCATGGGCGACTTGGAAAGACACGATCCACCTCGGAGGAGTCATGGCTTCGCGTTCGCTCAGCCTGCCACCATCCGAGGTGTTCAGACCGTTTAGAAATACGCATTTGGAGTTTGGATTAATCTTTAGATTTATCCATCTGCATTCAAAGTGTCCGGAGTCATTGTTGGTTAAAGTTGCTTGCATTTCACTCATTGTACCAAAAGGAAGAAGACCAGTTCTTACTAAAACCTGAAACCCGTTGCAAATTCCAATTATCAAAGTATCTTTTCTTTCAGTAAATTTTTTTAGTTCTTCGGAGAAAAAAGATGTCAACTCAACTGCCAAGATTTTTCCAGAAACAATGTCATCACCGTAAGCAAATCCTCCAGGGATTGCAAGAATATTGTATCTCTTAAGACTTTCCTGCTTGTTCCTTAATTCATTAACGTGAACTATTTTAGGATCTCCGCCGGAAAGCTTGAAAGCAAAATAAAGCTCTTCATCACAATTTGTTCCGTCAGCTTTTAATACCAGAACCTTAGGTTTAGGTATCATAGAAGTTAATTGAAAATCTTTTTCATTGGTTCTTGACAGGCTTTTTTTAATTCATCAAGCCCTGCACCAAATAAATTTTTATTTTTGTTCTTGACAGTAATTAATTTTTCTTTTTTGGTTTTTCCAAGTATCAGATAAGGAATATTTTTAAAGAGTTTTTTAGCAATTTTTTCGTTCCTAACTTCTACTATGAAACAGCCAGAAGTTTCGTTAAAGAGAAAATAGTCAGGCCGTTCCACCTTCCAGGAGTCCATTCGGCCACCTGGAAGGTGTATCTGAGCTCCCATATTTCCTCCGACGCACATTTCAAAAATTGCAGTAATTAATCCTCCTTCGCTTATGTCATGACAGGAAAGGATATGGCCGGTTTTTATTGTTTTATTTAATACTGTTAGAATTTTGGGAAGAAGTTTTAGGTCTATATGGGGAATATTGCTAAATTGCTTCATTGTTAAATTGTTGGCGTTAAAAAGTATCTCTAAATAGGTAGATCCTGCCATGTTTTCGAAATCTGGTTTTCCGACAAGGCAAATAACTGAATCTTCTTTCTTGAAATCCGAAGAAATAGTTTTTTTAACATCAGGGATTTTGCCGAAAACAGAAATGCAAAGAACAGGTGGGATTTTTATTACAAGATTATCTTTACGATATGTGCTGGACAAACTGTCTTTTCCTGAAATAACAGGCATTTTAAGCGTACTCATAAAATCGCAAACAGCATCAACAGATTTATCCAAAGACCATAAAGATTCCTCATCAGGAAATGGCCAGATATAATTATTTATAAGAGACGCATTTTTGTAATCTCCCCCAACTGCTACATAATTTGAAATTGCCTCAGTTGCCGCCCATATACTTCCGAAGTAAGGATCGATTCTATTAAGAATTGGATTTAGTCCATGAGAAACGACCATTCCATAAGGCTTAACTAGTAAACGCCTAATTACTATTGCGTCATTCCGGCCATTCATTTTTTCACCTCCATATGGCTGAAGAATATTTGTTCCTTGGACAGTATGATCGTAAAGCCTGACAATTGGTTCTTTAGAACAGACATTATCGTGAGAAAGTACCTTTTTAAGAGTACTTATCCATTGTTGTTGGGTTTGCGGCATGAGAACTTTTTGTTTCTCAAGGTTCCACCCTGAGAAAGGTGGAACCTTTTCATTGGAGCAGACAGTCTTCAAAACGCGTTGGGGTAGGCCGTGATGCAAAAAATTCATGTCAAGATTTGCAACAAGTTTTTTATTGTAATAAACTTTTAATTTTTTACTTCCATCGAATGTACCAAGGATAGATATTTCAACGTTATATTTTTTACAAATTCTTTCAAATTCTTTTATGTTATTTTTTGATATTGCTAAAATCATTCTTTCCTGCGATTCGGAAAGCCATATTTCCCAAGGGCTTAACCCTTGATATTTTAATAAGACATTTTTTAACTCGACCGAGACTCCAGTTGCTTCTCCGATCTCTCCTATTGCGGACGAGAGGCCTCCGCCACCGCAATCTTGAATTGCTCGTATTAGATCTTTGTCTCGTGCCTCTAGGATTGCATCAAACATTCTTTTTTCTTCTATTGCGTTTCCAATTTGCACTGCTTGGGAATTAACTATGATTGTCTGATCTGTCATTTCACCGCTGGAAAAAGTTGCTCCATGAATTCCGTCTCTTCCAACTCTTCCTCCGATACTTACAATAACGTCGCCTATTTTTGGTTTGCCTCTTTTAGCATATTTTTTGGGCATTATCCCATATGCTCCAACTAGTACAGTTGGTTTCGCGCGGAAATCATCATGGAAGTGAATCGAGCCGTTGCTTGTTGGGATACCCATTCTATTTCCATAATCCGCTACGCCCTTAATGACTCTTTTTAAAATATATTTTGGAGGAAGGCATCCTTTTGGAAGAAGTAAGGGAGAAAGATTAGGATTAGCCAAGCAAAAAATATCAGTTGAAATAATTGTTTTGCCGCCCTGTCCTGTTCCTACAATATCGCGAAATACTCCACCTGTTCCTGTCATTGCGCCCCCGTATGGCTCTATTGCTGATGGACTATTGTGTGTTTCTCCTTTTGCCGATATTGCGTAACCTTCATAGAAATCCATTACTCCGGAGTTGTCAACAAAAGCAGAGACAATATTTTTGCCGTGTTTTAGCGCCTCATTTTTTAACCTTTCAATTAATGGTTTTTTCTCTTTTCCATCAACAAAAAGTTTTGCCTTGAAAGTTTTGTGTCCCGAGTGTTCGCTCCAAGTCTGGGCAATAGTTTCTAATTCACAGTCAGTAGGATCCCTTTTTAATTTATTAAAATATTTTTGTATAACTTTCATTTCTGAAAGATTTAGGAAAAGTTTGTCTTTGGACAGAAACATTAATTTCTCATCGCCTACCCTTCTTATAGAAATTATTGAAGTTTCTCCGGGACTTCCTCTAACGATTAGTGTTTTTGGCTCTTTTTCTACAATATGTTCAACTGTAGTATTTAGGAGATTAAGTTTTCTTATTAAATCTTTAAGATATTTTATTGTTGCATTCCCATAGAAATAATATTCTCTGCTTGAATCACAGGATATAAGATTTATTCCAAGATTTTTTGCAGATGCTATTATTGATGCAACTTCGGGATTCATAACACCTGGTTTGTAAGCTATTTCAAAAGAATGATAATTCTTATTAAAAATAGATTTATTGATTGAAAAAATTTGGTTTATTTTTTCACTGAAGAGTTTTTGGGAAAGAAGCAGAGCTTCTTTTTCTGTAACTCCTTCCAAACGATAGGCTTTGGCAGTCCTAATTTTTTTTATTGAATTTATTTTTAGATTTTTCCTTATTTCGAATAACAAACTTTTAGACAGCAAATCGTCATTGGGGTTAGTTGAAATAACGCGAATTTTTTGGATCATCTTGGTGGAGCAGATTGGTTAGTTATATCAGATTTTTAACACTATTTTCAATAGGGAGATTTTTTGAAGTGAGTTTTTCTCCAGTTATTTTTTTGAAAACATCAATATATCTTGTACTCACTAAGGCTCGAAATTTTTTCGGCATTTTGGGTGGAATCCCATCTCCAGAATAACCATGTTTTTTGAACCAAAGTCTTAAAAATTCTTTGTCAAAATTTTCAGGCTCTAAGCCCTTAAAAAATCTTTGCTTGTAGGTTTTTTTAATCCAAAATCTTGAGGAGTCGGGAGTATGAATCTCGTCAATTAGTATCAGTTTGTTTTTGTAAATTCCAAATTCATATTTTGTGTCAACCAAAATTAATCCTTTCTTTTCGCAAATTTTTGTTCCTCTTTCAAAAAGTTTTAAAGATATTTTCTCCATTTTGGAGTAGACATTTTTTGAAACAATTTTATTTTTTAAAATTTCTTTTTTTGTAAGTCTTTTGTCATGACCCTGAGTTGCTTTTGTTGTCGGAGTAATAATAGGGCGTAGGAGTTTTTGATTTTTTCTTAATCCATTTTTAAATTTTATTCCATAAATTATTCTATCCCCTTTTTCGTAGGAGCCCCAAATAGATGTTCCAGTCACCCCTGTTATATAACCTCTGACAACCATTTCGATTGGGATTAATTTTGCATTTTTTACAATCATAACATTGGGGTGAGGGACAGAGATTAGATGATTAGGAATTATGTCTTTGGTTTTTTCGAACCAAAAGGCAGACAGAAGGTTTAGTACCTTTCCTTTTTGCGGAATATGCCCTAAAACCCTATCAAATGCAGAAATTCTGTCTGTTGAAATAATAATTCTTTTATCTTCAACAATGTAAAAATCGCGAGTTTTGCCGCTATATTTTTTGCCATAACCCCTAAGGTTAATTGTTTTTAAGATATTACTTTTCATTTCTTTTCCAAAAAATTCTTCCAGCCTTATTTTGAAAGTTGCATTGCTTTTTCTTCAACTGTTTTAGCAAGACCTTTTTAGTATTGTATAAGTTTTTTTTCAAACCAAATAATCAATTAATTCAATAAATTTTGA
>JBBTXK010000178.1:0-5898 GCA_038062315.1 Patescibacteria group bacterium | reverse complement strand
GGCGACAACCGGCGGATCAGTGAAAAAAGTTATAAGCTCTGTAAAAAAAGCAGGCGGGAAAGTTGTTGGTGTTTGTGTCATGGTGAATCGAGATCCAAAATCAGTCACTTCGAAATCTATTGGCTTTCCCCTATCATTTCTTGGAGCACTAGAAGCTGAGTCATTTAACGAAGAAAATTGCCCACTATGTAAAAAAAATGTTCCGATAAACACAATCGTCGGCCATGGAAAATCATTTCTTGCTAGAAATAAATCTATTTAAACTTTTCGACAGCTTGCTCTTTAATCGCCAATTTCATACAATTAACACTGTGATTGCTGTTTGCCGACTTAGCTCAGTGGCAGAGCAAGTGTTTCGTAAACACTAGGTCGTCGGTTCAATCCCGACAGTCGGCTCATTATGGCTTACAGATCTAGGCTGTCAAGGAAAATTGACCAGCAATCAAAAAAAAATTTATTTTTTAGCGTAATTGGGATAATAATAGTATTATTTATACTAATTCTATTTGGTATTCCTTTATTGGTTAATTTTAGCCTTTTTATTGCAGGCTCTAACAACAGTGATGAGGAAAGCAAAAACAACGTAACATCTTTCGTTCCAGCTCCGATACTGAATTCCATGCCTTCAGCAACAAGCAGTGCTGATGTTGTCATCTCAGGATTTGCTTTTCCCAAACAGAGTATAGAGCTCTATATTAATGATAGTCTTATAGACAAAATGCTTGTTGACGACAAGGGCACATTTTCTTTCAAAGAAAGAATAAACTTAGGAGAAAATATTATAAAAGTCAAGGCAAAAATTGACAATAAAGAAAGTGGATTTTCAAGACCAATTAGTATTACTCTTAGAGATAAAGCGCCTGATCTAAATATTGATTCTCCTTCAGACGGTCAGTCATTTTCAAAAGATGAAAGCATCATAGACATTAGAGGAACCACAGACTCAGATGTTAAGATCACTGTTAATGGTTTTTGGGCTATTACAGACGGATCAGGCCATTTTTCATATAGATTGCCTCTTGTCAGCGGAGAAAACAAAATAAAAATTGTCGCTGAAAATCAGGCAGGCAATAAAACGGAGAAAGAACTAACGGTTAATTCTTCTCAGTAACGCCCAACATTACCCATGTCCAAAGCATAAGCGGAGGAAAAAACAAAGCATTTGTAAAGATACTTGCAACACAAAGACCTATTATTGACGAGAAAACAGCTGCAGAGTACGTACTTTTCTTCTCCCTAAATACTCTATATACTCTCAATAAAATAGCAGAAAGCATAGATAAATAAGCTGTAAAACCAACGATACCTGTCGTAGCAAGAATAAATAGAAAGCTATTATCGCTACCGCTATCAGCATGGCTTCTTTCGATATTTATTTGTTTTCTAAATCCCAACCGAAGCTGTGCATAGCGATAACTATTAAATCCAACACCCAACACTGGGTGTTTATAAAACATCTCTAATGCTTGACCCATAGATATTAGCCGAGCATTTGATGAGAACGTTCGGAAAGGATTAACACTTTCTATGTAAAATCTCCGAGATAAAACAATACCGGTTATAAGCATTATTCCGATCATAATAATTATCCATTGTTTTTTGCCAATCAATAAAAAGAACACTGCGAATGAAAAAAAAAGCATAACGAAAGCGCCTCGAGAAAATGTCAAAATTAATGCACCAGCAGCTAATGCAAAAAGTACAGATAAAAGCAGCTTTATTTTTGTTAGTGCTTTTTGCTGTTTCTCTAATCGTTTGCCAACTATAAATAAAAGAAAAAGGACGAGAAATATTCCTGAAAAATTCGGATCAAGAAATGTTGAAAATAGACGGTATTTGTGTTCATCCCATCCTAAATAAAATAAGTTTACTAAATCGTTATAATATGAGAATTGAATAAATCCGAATATTATAAATAATACTCCAGTTGTCAACATTGCATGTTGAATTCTTTTTTTATCTTTAATACCATATTCTTTAATAAGTAAGAATAAGAAAGCATATGCAATCCACCGAAGAATATATAGTCCTGAAATAATAAATTGTTGCAAGGAAAGTGATGGGCTATTCAAGGTAAGTGAGAGTACTGCGACGCCGATAAAAATTAATATTCCTTTTCTTATATTATCTTTCAAAAACAAATGAAGTTTTTTTTCCAAAATAGATTGAATAAACATTATAATCACAGCAAATCCGACTGTTATATCTAGAATATTTAACGATAATCCATTTCCGAGTTGGACGCGAACTATTTGACTAAGTAGGAAGCTTAAAGGAATTATGAGTAGAAAGAAAATTTTTAGTATGTCCATTTTATACCTCCAAAAGAATACACTTTAACATTTGTTTTAGAATTATAATAAATCAAGTTCCAATTTTGGAAACGTTTCGGAACGATTGAGTCCTGTACAACTATATAATTGAATCTGTCCCCTTTTTTTACAAATGAAGAGTCAATGAATGGAAAGTTAACATAATATAGATTGTGAAATCCATACAACAAAACTTTGTCTGTTTTTTTTATATTTTTCTCAAAAAAACCATCTGTATCGTAAAAATCCCCATATGAAAAATTCAAGTGATCTGTGAGAAAATCTGATTTCGATTGCTGTCCAAATATTACAGGAATATATTTAAAATTTGCAGCAGCTCTATAGACTATTGAAAACAATAAAAAAAAGAGGACAAGACTAACTACGACATATCTAACCCTCAATGTCCAAACCTTACTAACAACCCATGCTGATAAAATTGAAAAAGCTGGTAAATATGGCAGGATGAATCTTCCTCCTCCAGTTCTTGGAGTTAAATACCATACCATGACAGACAAAATAGAATATAGGGCAATGATCTTTAATTGCGGATTTAGCTTTTTCAAATGCAATAAAACAATCGGCAATAAAATTATATAAAGAGGAGTTATCGGATCATCTGCCTGCGAAAAAAGAATCCAAAGGTCGCTAATAAATCTAACTGGATTTAAAAGACCTAAATCAAACTGTACTTTGTATAGACTAGAGAAGAAAGGATAAATAGGATTGCCGGTATGGACATATGAGTACACAAACCATGGAAGAGGAATCAAAAGGGCAATAAGCCAAAAAACAAACAGATAAATAAGCAAATCCTTAATCTTTCCTTTTTTTTGTAGAAAATAAAATATTATCAAGATAGAAAAAATAAAGAGCGAATCTATTGCCAGAAGTTTCGTAGAGATAGCCAATCCCAACAATACTGCCGACTCAATTAGCCATTTCATGTCTTTTTTCTCCCACCAATTAATAAATCCCCACAAAGCCATAATTTCAAAAAAAGTTCTTACCAAGTCAATATAGGCAGTTATAGACATCCACCCAACGACAAGATTTGAGTAAAAGATAACACAAGCAATAAGCGATAATTCTGACGAAAAGAACTTTCTAGAAATCTTGTAAATAGCGATTAAGCATAATATACCAAATGAAAAATGAATGAGCTTTGTAAAGATTTCACTTCCAAACGCCAAACCAGCTACATACAACATTTCTGTTAACTTTGGCATTGCAGAATAATAAAGCAATCCTCCTGGAATATAATCAATTGAATGATTAATCAAATAGATTTTAGGAAGAGTAAGATGGTACCATAAAGCATCAAATCCCAGCTCCGGCCCCAAGACTCCGACTAGATTAACGAAAATTTGCAAAACAAGTATAGAAAGAAAAATACCTGTTAATCGATCTGCTTTTACTTCAAACGTAATTTTTCCACCCTTTTTGTAGAAATAAAATACAAAAAAGATATATAGCGCAGTAATAACAAAAATATTTTGTTTATAAAGTAGACCCAATAACCCAAATATGAAAATTATGTATGTGTATATGCCTATCAGTAAAGCCTGTGCAAACATAATTATTATTATATAATTATATACTTATAAGATAATGAAAACCAACTACGAACAGATTATTGTCATACCAACATATAATGCAAAAGCTGGAGTCATAAAGGTTATATCACAAGTGTTGAAGAAAGCCCCTAAAGCGAAAGTCACAGTTGTAGATGATAATTCTCCAGACAAGACAGGTGAATTAGTTAAAGATAAATTTTCTTTAAATTCTAGGGTAAATGTAATTATTAGAAAAAACAAGGGGGGAAGAGGATCGGCTGTTGTTGAAGGATTTAAACGCGGATTGAAAAACAAGAAAATAAATCTATTTATCGAAATGGACTCTGATCTTGTTCACGATCCAAATGATTTACCAAGACTAATAGATAAATCAAAAAAATATGATGTTGTGGTAGCATCCAGATACCTATTAAAATCTCAGATAATTAAGTGGAGCATAAAAAGAAAAGTCCTTAGCCGTCTTGCAAATCTTTGGATTAAACTAATGCTTGGAATTTCTCTGTCTGATAACACTAGCGGTTTTAGATGCTACAAGAGAAACGTTCTTGAAAACATTAATTTCGATTCAATCTCTTCTAAAGGCTTTATCGTACTTACTGAGATAGCATATCAGATTTATAAAAAAGGTTTTAGATTTGGAGAAATTCCGATAAATTTTAAGCCTGTTGACATAAATAGATCCAATCTAAATATAAAAGAATTAAAAGAGGCATTTTCTGCTGTTTTGAGGCTAAAGATGAAAAGTTTATTACTGAAACTTATATAATTTCTACCTTTGGCAAAGGAAATATAAAATGTCCGCCATCTTTTAGGTAGTTTTTCTCCCTTTCCAAAAATTCATCTTTGAAAAACCACGGCAGTATCAGCATATAATCTGGTTTTTCCGCTCTTCCCTGTTCTTCGGATATTATGGGTATTCCAACTGAAGCGACAGTTTTACCCCATTTTTCAGAATTTCTTTCTATAGCAGCATTAATTAATTTATTATCTAAATTACAAAACTGAAGAAGCGTATTACCCCTGGTCGAGGCTCCGTATAAATAAACACTTTTCCCTTTATTTTTAAGCATCACCAAAAGATTATATAAATCTTCTCTTGTTTTTCTTACTCTGGACACAAAATCTTTATAAACTTTACTCTTATTAAGTTTCAATTTTTTTTCTAACTCACGTAATTTTAGTACACTTTTGTTAATCTTCATGATACCTTTGTGTGAGATGAAAGTCCTAAAACTTCCTCCATTTATTTGACTTAGTTCAACGTCAAATACTTCTAGGTCATATTTATTAAGTAAATATTCTAGCGACAATAAAGAATAATACTCTAAGTGTTCATGAACGATGTTATCAAACGCATTTTGTTGTAACATGCTAACTAAGTAGTTTTGTTGGATAATAAATATCCCATTCCTATCCAATATTTTTTTTACGTCTGTCAGAAATTGGTTTGGGTTGTCAATATCATAAAAGCAGGATATCGCTGTTACTATTTGTGCTTTTCTATTTTTAAGCTTTTGCGAATAAGACTTATAGTTAAAAAAGTCGTTAATAACGATGTCCGCATGCATACGACATTCTTTTGCAAACTTTTTAATAGGTTCTATTCCAACGCGAAAATAATCTTTATGATAGAAAGCTAAAAGCGTTCCGTCATTTGCTCCAATATCCACAACAATTGATTTCTTTTGCAGCTTGGCTTTCCCAACGGACTTATTAACGATTTCCCTTAGTTCGCTTCTCATTGTATTATTTATCCCAGATCTGTAGCCATATCTTTCTGTATAAAGCGAGGTCTTAGGAGCTGTGTGTCTTAATTGCAAAAGATTGCATTTACGGCAAAGAACTAGCTCGAGCGGATACTTTTCTGGTTTTTCTCCTGAAGATGAAAAGTCAGAGAGATATTGAATTCCAAGAGATAGAATCTCATAAAGTTTTTCAGATCCACAGCTTCTACATGAAGTTATAACGATTGATTTGTTACTATTTACCATACATAATGGCTATTATAG
>JBBTXK010000177.1:0-16372 GCA_038062315.1 Patescibacteria group bacterium | reverse complement strand
GGGTGCGGGGGCGGCGGCCGCCGCCACAACCAGACTTGGGAAAAAGACGAGAAATTATTAGTTGATACCCTTCGAAAATTAAAATCCTAAAAAGATTTTTCTAGCTTTATTGATGTCTTCTGGCCGAAAAGGAAATTCTTGATTTAGCCCAGAGAGTTAAAATTGCAAAACTAATTCTTGACGGTAAGACTTATGATGAAATTGCAGAAAAGATTAAGACTTCAACATCCACAGTTTCGAAAATCGGCCAGATCATTAAATACGGCAAAGGCGGATTACAAATTATTCTAAAAAAGTTATTGAGAAAAATTAGCTTGAGTTATAAGGTAAGTATTGATACAATTGCACTGTAGCTATATGGAAACAGCAACGCTAGCGCAATGGGTCTTTGGAATAATAATGTTCGGTATTCCCCCGTTAGTTATTGCCGTTATCATACCTTCACTTATTATCTCTAAGATAATAAAGAGGATTATAAGTAGGGGTAAAGCGTCTTTGCCTTCAATTTGGCCTTTTGTACTATTCATAACTATTTTAGCTATACTTGCAAATTTCTTATGGTATATTTTTGTGAATAATAAAATATATTACCATTGGAATTCGTTACTGCTTACCCCATATACTCTTTTATTTCACGAGTCTCCAGATTTAGGCCTCAGTCCTGATTGGTTAGCGTACGACTGGGAACTAGGACATCTCGACTTATTATGGATTGGAATAACTGTTCTAGTCTGCCTGATTTCAGGCTTGATTGCCATATTGCTTAACAGAAAAAGCGTAAATTTAGCTAAGTACAAAAAAGTAATCTTTATTTCAATTATAGCCATAGTTTTCTTAAGTATATTTTCTGGAACTTTCCTAACGAGGTCTTATAAAAAGAATGTATCTTGTCTGACAAATAAATCATCCGAGAAAAAAATATTATATCAGAGCTTTGATAGCAAAACCCCTTTTTCAATATCGGATTTATCTGGGAAAAATATGCAAGAACTACCATGGGAAAATGATCTTTTGGGGGAAAACGTATTATCGTCGGATGGATCAATGCTTGCAAAATTTGACAATGAAACTCTCCGATTAATGGTAAATTGTGAACAAAAGAGGAGTGTTGTATCAATCAACACAATTTCCCTTCCTGAAACCCACAATAATATAAAAGAGGGCAGATTAATTTCTAAAGCAGATTGGTCGCCTGACAATAAAAAAATAGTACTCAATCGATATGGGGATTTAATCTTAGTTGATGTGATTAAAAGATCAGCGAAAGTATTAAAACATAATGTGACACCCGAGATAGGATATAATCCGAATAACAAAGAAGATCGTCCTGAAGTTGGCTTAGCGAAGTGGGATGCTGATGACTCCGTTTATTATACGTCATATGAAAAAGAAAGTGGTAAAGTTTCCTTGTATAAGTTAATTCCACAAACCAATCAGAATGAATTAATCACTAGTTCTTCAGATTTTATCGAATCGGTAAAAATAAGTAGAAATGGAGAAATTTTGCTGGTATCGGAACACCCTTGGAATACTCTGAATAAGAATTTTTGGTATATAATCAATATGAAAACAGGTAAGAGATCATCAATAAACGCTGATTCTTTTTCCGAGCTATCTCCCAGCGGTAGATATGTTGACGTAAACTATATGACTCCGAACGCAGTGTCCACGGGAACGTCTTATCCTTATATTCTTGATACGGGTAGCGGGGCTAAGTTATCAATAAGGGATACGGTTATGCAGGCTTTGATAAAAAATAATGTTACATACATTGATGTTGCGAATAAACCAGATTTATCCGATAGGAATAAGCTGGTGGATTCTATCACAATGAGAATAGTGGGTTTTGTCGATGACAATAGGATGCTTCTTGAACTTACTATACATTACTCTGCAGATTCTAGTTATAGAGATACTGTTGGAATTTTCTCTATAAAAACTAATGAATTTACGATATTACATAATCGTGTAAGGAAAAATATTGCAGACATTAAATTATGGCCAATAGAGGTGGTTGGTAGATAACGTCGTAGTGACAGATTCAAGAGGAGCAAAGAATACACGCGGGTTGCACAAAGGAGTTAAAGAGCCTCTTGAGAAGAAATCGCTCCCGTTGACTCTCCTGCGATTTGATATAGAAAATCTCAGTTGAAATCTTCCTTAGAACTGATATATTAAATTTGAATTCAAAAATTTTTTGCGTTTTTCCTGATAAATCGGACAGGGCCGACAGTTTTTGAGCCAAGGCCCGAAAGGCCGAGCAATAGTATTTTTTGCACAAACGAAAAGGAGCGCGGTTTTTTTTCTGGAACCCAGGGAATATTATAGCAGATTTTTCTTTAATCCGTTTCAACCCACCCACCCGATTATGGTGGCGGCGACCCCGCCTTTGGGCGCTAGGGCTTCCTTGGGGAAGCCTCGCCAAAGTATTTACTTTTCTAAAATCTTATACAGTCTCTTCCCAACTCTAAACTAATTTAGTATCGCTGCGCCGTCGGCGGGGTACTTCCGCTTTTCGCCCCCGCCTTAATTATTTTACCCCTTCCCGTTCATGTGGCTTCGTCCCGAAGCGTCGGGACTTTTGCTAGCTCGGTTGGCTCGAGCCGAATTTTTTAAAACCTAAAGTAAATTTTCTCGGCTCTCGCGTTGGTCGGGCACGCTCTTTGGTAGGCTGAGTAATCGTGTAGGTTATCTGTCGCGTGCCCTCCTTTTAGCAGGGTTTCCATGATGGAGCGGGGGCGGCGGACGCCGCCAACCCTTGGAGATGATCGGCCAATTTCCACCATTCTGGCCGACTTTCAGTATACTTCGTCTGTCACCGCTACATCTTCAGACCTCTCATTCATTGAAAATTTTGAGATATACCTTCCATTTAAAAGTCGTAATGTTTAAGTGTCCTATTGATTTAATGAAGACTTTTGACTAAAATCCTAATTAGTAATTTATCATTATGAAGCCAGAGTCAACAAATTGGTTTTTAGAAAAGGAAAGAGTGATTGCAAACCCTTTAAGAGATGCGTTAAGAGAAAATGGTATAGATATACCTAAAACTTCACAGCCCGGTAACCTGAGTCCCCGTAAATGGTTGATAAGAAGCGAGTCAAATAAGAACCGTCTTTTAGATAAGAATCAGCAATTATTCCAGCCCAATGCAGGCCAGATGGGAAGTCATGGTGTTTTTTTTGGTGATTGCTTGTCACCCATTATGTACCCTAATCCTGGGGCATATTATGTCTTTGATACGAATTCTTTAGAAGCAAATTGGCTACCTATCCCGTCGGAAACTTATACCATGAGCGTAGATCAAATTAGTAAACAGTATAGCCTTAAAGTAGAAAAAATAGCGGACGGAATAATGGCAGAAAACATACTATTTCAAAGACTGTCAACCTATCAACATCATCATGGAATTGTAACTATTCCTTACCCTATTACATTAGACAGAGTTAAAAAAATCTTCCTAACGAAAATGTTTTTAACTAATGATGAGCTAGCTTCTCTACAGAGTGATATAAGGGAAAAAATAGTTATTTTTTCTCCCAGTAAATGACCTACACTGTGTTTATTTAATGACATAAATAAATCGATTTAATAATGAGGTATTAATACTTTATTTTGTAGAGTTATTATTACTTAGGCGCAATGTATCTGCAACCACAGTCCGTAACACTCCAATTTCTTTTTTTACCGCTTCAGAAGAATCGCTACCATGTGTTAAGTTATTTGGCAGTCCTTCTTGTAGGGCAAATCTGCCTCTAATGCTTTGCGGATCTGCTTCATTCGGACGTGTCTTTCCCATCTTATTTCTCCACCATTCGACTGCATTACCTTCCTCTCTGTAAATTAAAATAAATGTTAATGGTCCAGATTGCCCAAAATTGTAAATAGTATCCCAAATCGTTTGTCCTTGGGAATCGGTAATTTGAGAATACTTTTCTTTCACACCCCCATAGAATTTTTCAACTTGATCTCCTGTCAACTGTGTTGAAAAAGTAAATACAATATTTTCGTCTCCTATTTCAGTTAATAACACCTGTGCTGCTTCATCGTCGTCTTCTGGAAGATTTTTTCCTTCATTTGCATGAGGCTTAACAATTCCAAGTGTTATTTTCCCCTCATCTATAAGTGTTTGTAGCTCTTGGTGTTGTAGGACTTGCACAATTTTTGCCAATTTTATTTGTTCTAACTCATTCAACGTTGAAGATCCTTCTTGCAACCCTATCATAGTTTCTTTTGCCAGTCTTCTTGATGAAAATACTTGAGGAATTTCTATATCTTGAAATGTTTCTGGTTTCATAAAGTATTTTTTTTCTTTTGTGCCTTTTTGTTTAATAAATCTAAGAATTGATCGAGCCTACTAATATTCTTTATCTTATATTTTTTCTTTTCCGAAACTTTTATTCCCTGGTTCATAGGATTTGGGCAATGGAAGTATATCATACTCTCCTTAGATAAAAAATGCTGATCTCGTTCCAGAATATAAAAATTCACCGTTAGTAAAATAAATTTATTGTCCGAACCTAGAATAAATCTTGTAGATTTGCGTCCCTAACCTATTCCAAACAATGCTTCATCAAGATATAATTTGTAAATAACTTCAGAATATGCTATAATCCAATTGTTAAAATTCAGTTAATACTGGCATGCGAGCTAAATATTTTTCTAATAAACTTCACATCAGTACTCTTGCTTCCAGCCCTTATTATAGAAATTTAGTGCTACTTCGAAATACTGTTGAGGCTGCATGTGATGAATACTTTCAAGATTTAAAAGCACCAAAAGTAGACTTATATCTTATTGCAAAAGGAATTTCCTCTCCCATGAGTAGGGGGTCAGATTCTTCTCCTATTCCCCTTCAGTTAGGAAGTCAGTCCGCCTTCCTAGTCGACTCTGCACAGTTTGGTATGGAACCCCTAGTTTGTGGTCAATTTAATATGGTTTATTGTTACCTTCCTTCCTTTAGGGGAGAAAATTCTGATCATAGGCATCTAAACCAGTTTTATCATTGCGAGGCTGAATTAAGGGGGAGCTACCTGAAATGTATGAAAACCGCAGAAAATTTAGTCAAACATATAATTAGTGCGGTTATAGATTCCTATCGAAGTTCAAAATTTGATTTTGATACACATAATTTTAAAGAAATACAAAATATACGTAGCTTAAAATTTCCTATCTTAACATTTGATGACGCTCAAATTCTTTTGAAAAAACATAAATTATCACACCTGATTGAGCTGCGTCCGTATGGCAGAGTATTAACAAGTAAGGGTGAAATTAGGCTTGCAGAAATAGTTGGAGATAATAAAGTCCCTATTTGGGTTAGCAAGTATGATCGGGATGTAGTAGCGTTTTATCAAAAACCCGATCCTGATGATCCCGAAAAAGTTCTCAATGCTGATCTTATATTTCCTTCTATAAATGGAAGATTTGGAGGAGAAATAATTGGTTTAGGACAAAGACAAGATAATCGTAAAGAAATGCTACGGTCTATGAAGAGACAAAAAATAAAGTCAATTAATTCTTACAAGTGGTACATAGATTTAAGAAAAAATTCTAAATACAGAACCACATCTGGATTTGGCTTAGGAATTGAACGTTTCATCGCCTGGATGCTTGGTTTAAACTCAATCATTGACGCATCATTATACCCTGTAATTAAAAATAGGAAGTTAGACTATTAAAATTATGTCTAAAACTAACTCAATAAATAATAAGAGCATCGTTGGAATAGAGTTTATAGGAGATTTGAAAAAATGTGACAGTGCGCACTTAAAAAAGATAAGAAAAGACGCATTGAAAAAGAAAGTATCAAAATTGGTAGATAAGTACACGTTTACAGAGTTAGGATCTTATTATCGTCAATTTGATACTGGTTTAACTGGCGTTATCGCACTATCTGAATCTCATGTAGCCTTTCACACGTGGTCAGAAAAACAATATGTAAGTCTGAACGTATTTATATGCAACTATAGTACTAATAACGCCGAAAAAGCTAAAAACTTGTTTAATGACTTAATTAATCTATTTGCTCCAGAAATTGTTGAAAAAAAAGAACTTATAAGGAAATTTGTTTAGAAAATAGTAACTATGGTAGATTTAGTTAAAATGAAAGCAAATAATATTAGACAAATGGACTATGTCGATTTTATGGCTACGTTAGATGAGATAAATCGGCCTCCCGGAGGTAAAGATTCAATAAGAATTCTTGTACAAAATACATTTCTTAATAAAAACAGCCATGTACTAGATATTGGTTGTAATACAGGATATTGCAGTTTCGAAATTGCAGAATTAGCTAAATGTAAAGTAACAGGTTTAGATATCAATAAAAAAATGGTAAAATCTGCAAATAAATATCTTCATACTAATTATCCTGATCTAAAACGTAATGTGAGATTTATTGTGGGTGACGGAACGAAAATTCCTTTTAAAGACAATACATTCGATCTAGTAATGAGTGGGGGTTCAACAGCATTTATTCCTGATATACCAAAGGCTCTTTTAGAATACGCAAGAGTTACGAAACAATGGGGTTTTGTTGGAGATATTAATTTTTATTATCATACCAAACAACCAAAATCACTAATACGTAAGTTAAATGACCTGATGAAAATAGATATTCAGCCATGGAATCTAGATTATTGGCAAAGTATTTATCGCAAAACTGGACTTGAGATTTATTACCATACTTTTGGTAAAATGACACCTGTAAGTAATGAGAAAATAGAAAAATACTGTTCATTATTGACCGATCAAAAGCCATGGGATGAAAAAGTCAAAAAAATAGCGACTGAACGATTAATAGAAATAATGACACTATTTAACGAAAACCACAGGTATCTAGCTTATGGAGTTTTTATTTTACGAAAACGATCATTTCCAGAGATCACATTATTTTAGCTTAGGAGGTATGTTTCTATGAAATCAGAAGATGGAAGAAAAATGTTGCCTGATTATATACAAAGTAACTTACCCATTATAGGTGAGTCTCCTCTTAGAAATGTGCATCGACAGCCGATATCTCACATTCAACTTGAGGAAGTAAAGCAGGGTAATACTCTCGAGGACACAGATATTCTTTTCGCTTTACAAAAAGAAAGAAAAAATTTACTCCCAATTCTAAGTCACGAATATGGAATCTCATTCGTTGATAAATTCTCTGATATGAATTTAGCATCTTTTACTTCCTTAAAGCGGATTATCCATGATGAAAAGGGAAACAAATATTTCCTTAAACAAAAACCATCTTATTCATTAGATGAGCCTCGACGGACACGTTCCGCCCTAATGCAGTCTACGCTTTCAGATTACTTACCGTTTGTTCCTCCCATTCTATTTACTCGTGACGATTCTCCCTATGCACAAATAGGCACAAGAACATTCCTTCTTACAAAGTTTGTCGAAGGAGATTACTATATTGGAAAACATGAGCAATCATTTGCTTGTGCTAGGGCACTGGCAGAAATACATAAATATTCGGGATCTGTCTTGCCAATGCAGTCTGATCCAGTCGATTTCACGGAAGAGACAATAGACTTCATTCGATTAGTGGAACAGGTAGATTTTCCAGCACTGGATCTAAAATCGTCAGTTGTTGACCATATGAAAGAGAAAATATATGTATATCGGTCTAGCAATGAGGGAAAGTTGGGGTGGCTACATGGAGATTTTGCGCCTTCCAATATGGTGTTTCAACAAGATAACTTGGTTGCAGTAAATGATTTCGATAATGTAACCTATGGGGTACTCTCACGCGATATAGCAGAATGCCTAATTACTCATTGCGATATAAATTATGCGGGATCCATGTCGTCTCTCAGGGTTCCTATCAGGACATCAATCGATGTTGATAGAATGGAGAAGATGATTGGTTTTTACTTGGAAGCTAGTAGCCTAAAAAAGTATGATATAATTGATATGCCAAAGCAAATGGTTCTAGTATGGATTGAGTTAATGTCTCTTGGTTTGGCGAGAGGTGATTTCTCTTTAAGAGATGTTGACACAGCCTTGGATCATGCTAATGATATATACTCTACAGGTCAACATTTAATGAAATCGTCAAGTACTTGAACAAACGTTATGAAGAAGGAAATTGATAATATGGCACAACTTGAATTTGAAAGCTTTAGATCTAATTGGCAAAATTCTCTTTTGCGTACCTTGCCTTCTCATAAGAATCAAGTTGAAAATTTCGTTAGAGATGATGTGTTTGGGCTACGTCATTCATACGATGGCTGGAGTCGTGCATATGGTCTGGCCGAAAAGATTGAATCTTCGAACCAACCTGCAACTATTGATAGAAGCATTATTGAACATATTGCAATCTTTCATGATATCGGCAAATTTTTTGAAGAGCTCCATTCCTTGGAAAATATTTCCATAGCCGAAGGAATTTTTAGAGAATACGCAGGAAAAGTTCAAATGAAAATAACTCAAAAAGATGCAATAACCGACGGCATTAAGTACTCAGATTTCTATAATATTAGACTCGATCCTTCATCTCGTTCGCCATCTACTTTAGAGGGAGAAACCTTTAGAGCCGCAGATAAAATGTTGGACAATATGGTAATGAAAGTTGATCGCTACTGGTATAATTACGGCGTTCCTCGAAGCGCCACCTTTTTTGACCCTTCCCTTAACCATGACGACCGGACGAGTTTTTCATTTGATAACTTTGCAGGCGATCAGCTAAATGTAATTTTGTCTATCATTGGGTTGCGTCCAGAAGATTTTTCCCACCCTGTCTTACAGGAAGAATATAGGCAGTGGAGCGAAGATCCCAAAAAAAGGACTGTTGAAAGAATTGTTTCGCTAGCAGAGGAAATAGGAGAGACTCCTGAAAATATAAATAGGGTAAAAGAAGTCGTAAATTGGTATAGAAAAGCGTTTGCTTGTTAATAATAAATATGTCGATTGAGACTAAGCCGTACATTGACAATGCTTTTCACTTCAATAACGCAGAACGAGACATACAAGAGTCTGTTATGCCAAATGTTCCAAGAAAAACTATCGATGTACACACGCACCTTGGCAGAAGAAAAGACGCTGATGGTTTAGCAGTAGAACTTTACACTAATATGATTTCAACTTTTACTTATTTTTCGCGAGAAGAACACTACGAGGCAAGAAGAACATTGTGGACAGATGGATTCGACGATATTACGCAGGTTGCGTTCTGCTTTCCTTTTCGAGGTATTAATATTAAAAGCGGAAATGACTACGTCTTTGAAGTTGGAAAAATCGATAAAAATTTTATACCCTTTTTAACCGGTGATCCTTTAGATATTGCATATACTTTACATGAGCTTGATACCAGAGAATGGAAGGGCGTAAAAATACATCCCGAACAATTAGAAAAGAAAGTAAGAAATATTACGGACTTCTTCCCTCACCCAGTGTTATCAAAAATAAATGAAGAGAAACTTCCGATAACCCTACACCTACCGACTAATTTAATGATAGATTATCCAGAATTAACCAATTTAGCAGAAATTTATCCTCATGTTCATTTTATTGTTGCTCATTTTGGAATGTCTAGGGGTAACATTCAACTTGTAGAGAAAGCCTTGATGTCAATTGCAGCATACGATAACATTTTTCTTGATACATCATGGTTTATCGACGGAGAGGTAATCAAGAGAGGATTAAAAATAGTTGGACCAGATAAGATCCTCTACGCCTCAGATCAACCCTATAATTTAATCAGAGCAAGATTTGTGACGCATCCACGGTTAGGAGAGCGGGTATTAACTGACTTTCCTTATCATTGGGCAAACCCAGAAGAGCAAAGAGCCTACCAAAATGCAACCGGACTAGACCCACATGAATTTTCTAATTTTCACTTTGAAGGATTGCGTGCGCTAATGGAGGCAATTGATAAATGTTCAGAGACGGAAACAGAAAAGGATACAATAATAAATAAAATATTTATTACAAATGCGCAGAAAATATTAGGAATTAAATCTTAAACAAACACATGAGCATTGAGTATCCTGCAAATTCAGACTTTGAACAAATTGCAAGCTTTAATCCATCCGATTTAGATTTCATACGGAATCCATACCCTATATTAAAAAGCCTAAGAGATGACAACTGTGTGGTATACGACTCAAGTCTTTGCCGTTGGCTGGTTACCCAATATCAAGAAGGAAATCAATTGTTAAGAAATCGCAACATGTCGCAAGATTTAAGAAGCTCAGCTCCTGGAACTGCTTCGAGGCGACTATTGGAACATATTGGTGAAAATAAGTTAAGCATGCTCTTTCTTGATCCTCCTGAGCATACGCGATTAAGACAAAGCGTTGATAGGGTATTTTCTAGTCAAACAGTAGAGCTATATCGCAATCGTGCAATCCAAATAGTTGATGGATTACTTGATCAAGCTGAGGGGAACCATGAATTCGACATAGTTCCATCTCTTTCGGCTCCTCTTTCAACAACTGTCATTTCTGAAATATTAGGCGTAGATTATTCTGATTGGATACAATTTAAAGAATGGTCTGATCTTGACGCGAAAGGTTTTGATCCTTTTTTGTCAGATGAAGAACGAGTAGAAGTAATTTTGGCTCAAAAAAAACTTGATAGTTATTTCAGATCTATTATTGCTGAACGAAGAAAAAATCCCAAGAAGGATTTAATTACTGGGTTAATAACTATATCAAACGACGAGCAAGGACTTACGGAAGATGAGACGGTGATTATGTGTCAACTTCTACTAAGAGCAGGAAATCTAAGCACGTCAGACCTTATTAGCAATGGGGTTCTATTATTGCTTAAACACCCAAGTGAGCTTGAAAAATTACAGAGAAACCCTTTATTAATCACCAATGCGGTCGAGGAAATTTTGAGATTTGATTCACCAGTTCTTGAGGCGGGTAGAATATCTATAGATACAGTAAATATAGGTGAGACTCAGATTCCAGCTGGACAGACTGTGATGGTTTCGCTCGCATCAGCTAATCATGATTCATCGATGATAGATAATCCTGACGAATTTAATATTACTCGTGAGAATATAAAACATTTATCATTCGGCGCTGGATTACATTTTTGCCTTGGGGCTCCGTTAGCGAGAATGGAAGCTCAAGTGGCAATAGGAAAATTGATTGAGAAATTTCCTAAAATTCGTTTATCTCAAGATAAAAAACCTGTAAGAAAAACAATACCCTCTTTTCGTGGCCTGACGTCGTTATATGTGGATGTAGACTAAAAAGGTGAAAAGAATGAATCTTCAAAAACAAATAGTTTACCAGGGATCGACTAAAACAAGATTAAAAATAACTATAAGTTATCCTTATCGAGGTGATGCTAACTTGATGATGAATTATATTAATACACTTTCAAAAGAACGTACTTTTGTCTATTTTCAAGGTGAGCAGAATACAATAGGGGAAGAACGAAAATACTTGAATTCAATTCTTGATGGTCTTAAAAAAGAAACAGCAGTGTGTCTTCTGGCATTTGACAGACAAAAACTTATAGGAGTGTCACAAATTGAGATGAAAGATAAAGCACAGAGCCATGTAGGCGCCTTTGGTATTTCCATCGCAAAACAATACAGGAATCAGGGCGTCGGAATGCTCTTAATGAATCTTGTTTTTGAGGAAGCGAAAAAACATCTACCGCAACTTAAGATTTGTACCTTGGGTGTTTTTGCAAACAATCGTATAGCAATAAATATGTATAAACAATTCGGATTTACAAAATATGGCAGATTACCAAAAGCGGTAATGTATCGTGGTAAGCCAATTGATGAAATTTATTTTTTCAAAACACTATCTGAATAAATTAAGAGCGTTATAAAGTTTATACATGGAAAGGGATAAGAGTTTGGAAAATAAGACTAATTTGCTAAAGCCAGAGAGACTAAAAGGTGGAGATACAATCATGCTTATCAGTCCTGGCTCTGGTTTGGCTGGGGTAGATTCATTAAGACATAGAGCTGACAATGGCAAAGTCGCTTTAGAGAGGATGGGGTTTAAAGTCGTTGAGGGAATACACTCGAGAGTTGTTGGAGAAAGAGCTGGCACCGCAGAGGAAAGAGCTTCAGATATCCATGAAGGATTAATAAACTCTGAAGTGAAGGCTTTCATCTCGATGATAGGAGGATATAATGTATGTGCTGAAGTCCTGCCTCATTTGGACTATGAGCTTGTTAAAAAAAATCCTAAAATATTCATGGGATATTCTGATGTAACAGCTCTATTGTTTGGAATTTACTGTAAAACAGGTTTAATCACATTCTATGGGCCTGCAGTTATGACAGAGTTTGGAGATTATCCAGACGTTTTGCCATATACAAGAAAATGGATGGAAAAAGCGCTAACGTCAACTGAACCAATCGGAAGAATTGAACCAGCCGATGAATGGACAGACGAATTTCTAGATTGGGGAAAAAAGCTTGATTTAACAAGACCAAGAGAAATGCAACCTTCGAGGGGTTGGGAATGGTTGCAGCAAGGAAAAACTAAAGGTAAACTGTTAGGCGGTTGTATTCAAAGCCTTGCGTTCTTGACAGAAAATTATCCTGAGTACCTACCTGATTTTTCAGAATCTATCTTCTTTTGGGAATCAGCAGAAAAAAAGGCGGGAATAGGACATGCTCCTGAAGAAGTATTAACAGATCTTCAAAAGATCAAAGAATTTGGAATATTAAATAAAATGAAAGGAATGATAGTAGGTAGACCGTATAAGTACAACGATACATGGCATGAAGATCTCAAAAAGCTAATTTTAGATGTTGTAAGCGACCCTTCAAAGCCCATTGTTTATAATGTTGAAATCGGACATACAAATCCTATACTAACCCTGCCACTTGGTATACATGTGACAATTAATTCGGATGAGAATTTATTTTCAGTTGATGAAGCAGGAGTGGGTTAAAGTTGCGGATAAAAAAATTAAACAAATTATTGGAAAATTAAGAGCTGTCAACTAAAGAATGAAAAAGAAAATAAATTATCTTCAAGCAAGATGGACAATTAAAGGCAAGCTTTTTGAATCTATTTATACAGGAGAACAATTTGGTCACAAAGGAGAAATATTAACCTTATTGGCAGGCAGGTATAAACCAGAAAATATTATTTCTGTAGGAGATCAGTATCAAACAGATTTAGAACCTGCTCAAAAACTGGGCATGCGTACCTTTCAAGCAAAGAATTCTAAAAATTTGAAGCAATTATTAGATATCCTACAGTGAGTATACTCAAATTTTTTGCTATAATTCCTAATGTCATTAATTATTAAATTGCAACTATGCAAACCAAAGTATCAACACTTCCCCAAACAGTAGATAAATTAGATACTTTCTTTAAAGTTAAGGAGCTGGACAGAGATCCGTCAATGAGCCATTTTGTCCCAATGGTTTATAAACAGAATCATGAATGGAAGAAGATATTTGAAAAAGACTTTCAAAAACGATTTAATGGCTTAATGGTAAGGGGAGAGAATAAAATTCAGACAGTATTCACAGCTAGTTTTCCTCATGATGAAATTCTCCAGAAATTTATATCGAAATCATCAGAAGGCGATTTACTTTTTCTACATCACCCTATTCCTCTAGAATGTGGCGACCCGAAAGGAAATTTAGGCAGAGGGTTTTTACCAATCAACCCAATACTTCTTAAAAAAATAGTCAAAAAGAGGCTATCAATATACAGCTGCCATGCGCCTTTGGACTATAACAAAAAGGTTAGCACCAGTAGAACTATTGCAGAAGAGCTACAAGCAAAGATTGAGAGCGAGTTCTTGTCTTATGGAAATGGTAATGCCGGGTTAATTGCCACTATCAGTTCTGTCTCAACTGCGGATTTGATTACCAAACTGAAAAATATATTCGGGATTCCTTATGTTGACTTTGCTGGAAAGAATTCTGAAAGAATAATTAAGATCGGTATCGTTGCTGGCGGTGGAGATGAGGTTGAATATTCGCAAACATGTCGAAAAAGAGGCGCACAGGCATATATCACTGGAGAAATTTTCAGCCGTTACGATAGCGATTGGGGCAAACAAAATACTGCAAAACTGCAAAATTATGTAAAAACAGTTGATATTAGCATGATCGGTGTTTCCCACGCTGCCTCAGAATTTTTAGTGATGAAAACGCAAATTCCTAGATGGTTTAAGGAGAATTTTGGATTACCTGTTATTCCTTTAGCTCAAAACAAATGGTGGTTTTAAAAATTCAATAATTCACTTATAATCTCATTGTTATTTTTCGTAATATTGCAAACTTCTAATCCAATATCATTAATTCAATTTAAGATTCCATACTGTTTGCCCATGAAGAATTATATAGAAAGTGCAGTCATTATTATTAGTTAGCAACTTTTATTTCCTTTCAGTTTTAGCTCTGTAAACGTAATCTTTAGTAAGCAGTATTTATTTTATCACAAACCCAGCCTATTTTGTTCGTGAAAAAGCAGCTTGAAATTGGTAAAATACATAAGTAAATTAAGCATTAGTTTATCAGCAAATGGGGAGAATTATGAAATATCACATACTATCAATTGGCATTTCAAAACACCAACATAGTTTTGTTAATACCCTTCAGTTTGCTGACAAAGACGCTACTGATTTTTATACCCTATTCACCTCTAACATCAGCGATATAGGCTACAAAAAACTCTTGATCAACTCTGAAGCGACTCTAACAGAAATTAGAACCGCTTTAGGTAAGGAATTAAGACAAGCTGTAGGAAGCGATGATGCGTTTTTCTTTTTCTTCTCAGGTCACGGTTCAACTGCAGAAAACCAAGATGGAACCTCACTGGAACACTACTTCATCCCTTTTGATGCCACTCCAGATATTCCTAGTTCTGCTGTATCCATTGATTACTTGAAGGAAGTATTCGACAAAATAAACTGTAAGGCTGCATATATATTTGTCGATACTTGTTTCAGTGGGTCAATTAACAGCAAAGGATACTCCTACCCCAATACCAAGGCGCTTAAAGATGTAAAAGCATTATCTGATCAAGTTTTTGGGAGAGGAAGCCTTGTCTTTACTGCAAGCAAGTCAGATGAGAAAGCATTGGAAGATCCCGATAACCAAAACGGGCTTTTTACTTATTTTGTTCTCAATGAGCTTCAAAAACAACGAAACAAGGATAGATATCCTGTTACAGATATAGTAACACCAGTAATAGAAGAAGTAACTAAGAGAGCAAAAAGTAAATATAACCACACACAGACTCCGACCGCAAAAATTAATCTTGAAGGAGCAGTATATTTGCCAATATGCGGGAAACCACTAAAAATTCCACCCACATTATTGCATGTGCCAAAATATCCTCAACTGGCTACAACCACTTTCCCAATTTCCGTGATTGAACTTTCTGACAAACAACTGCAGAAACAGCTTAATGAGATGGTATCATTTGTAGTTAATGGAAACAATCAGCAGGGCAACCAGCAAAAGATCCTTTTTGAGCGTTTCTGCTGGAAAATGATTAAACAAGTACGATCAGATTGGGATAGAATCTTTAACGAAGTTGGTTCTGATGTATCAAAAATCCCAAACGCAGTAGTACAGCTCGAAGCTGCTGCATATCAGCTAATACTTCTTGGCAGTATAACTTCTACCTTTGGCTCAGAAGAACAAATGAAAATCTACTCTGATGTAGTAACAACAATCTTAGATTGGGAGAAAGGGCGTGCGGGCCTCACGGCTCTTATCGCTGCACCGGAAATTCTTCCAGTCGTAATCATATACACTGTTGGCGTAGTCTGTCTAGCCAATAATAATCTAAAGCCACTCAAAATACTTTTATATACAAAAGTTCAAGACTCTAATAGTGATGGCGAGCCTCTCCCCTTATTTATGTACAATCACATGCATTATTGCGATGCTCTTGGTGGTTATGGTAGTAAAGTTGCTGACCACGTTAGATCATTGCTTCAAACTTACACTTGGCTTCCGGAATTATCTCCGCGATTAGAAGATAAAGTTGTTAACTATCAATTGCAGATTAATTTCATTATATCAATATTGATACAAAGTCGAAATGAGAGATTCTGGCCGGATTTTGGAAGATTTTACGCAAGTAGAATTAGGCCTTTGGTGGACAAGATCAAATACGATCAAGATTTTCAGAAACAATTAGCCTCGTTGTTTGAAGTGAACGCAGAAAAAATCCGACAAGTAATAATTACAAACTTCAGCAAAATAAAACAGGAGGAGTTTGGAGGTGGATTCTTCTGGGAGTCCATTACTCATCAAGCATTGCTTACGAAAGAAGAGTTAGAAGAAGCTCGAAAGAATCAAGTTCGGGAGATGCAACTCACATAATAACAAATAAAGTATTCCGAATTATCTCACTGTCAAGCCCATTTAGAAATGTCCGCTTTTCTGCAAAATAGAAATGTCCTCTTT
>JBBTXK010000176.1:0-1173 GCA_038062315.1 Patescibacteria group bacterium | reverse complement strand
AGGTTCCTCGCAAAGACGAAGGGCCATATATCCTTGTGGTTTTATGAACAAATTGCTTCTATTAAGCTTTCCATATAAGACAGACGCAGAAGGAAATACTTTTCCAGTTGTTCCATTATCCCTTAAATTCGGTCACAAAAAGAAAGAATTTTTTGCTCTAGTTGACTCTGGGGCTACCATTTCAATTTTTAGATCTGAAGTAGCTGACTCTTTAGGAATTAATGTTAATAGCGGAAAAGAAATATATCTTGGTGGGGTTGGTGGAAGAATTAAGGGATATATCCACAAGTTAGAAGTTGAAATAGCGGGAAAACAATTTGTTTGTCCAGTAGTCTTTTCTTATGAGTATCTCGTTTCTTTTAATCTTTTAGGCAGAGATGTCTTCTTTGAGCAATTTAGGATCATTTTCGAAGAAAAGAAAAATAATTTAATATTGGAATAACTTGGTTCAGAAATTTAAAGGATGTTCCGAGGTTTGAATTAGGAGAGATATTCATTGAAAGCAATAATTCTTGCGCTGATCCACTTTTATCAAAAGACTTCTTTTTTTCATAAGGCTTTGTTTAGAACTCTTTTTATATCTGACGCAGTTTGCAGATATCAGCCGACGTGTTCTAATTATACATATCAAGCAGTTGAGAAATATGGAGCGCTGAAAGGTTTGTTTTTGGGATTAAAAAGAATTATTTGTTGCCATCCGTGGGCGAGTGGTGGCTATGATCCTTTGAGGTAATTGTGCTATACTATAAGGAAAATTTTATGAGCGCAAACGGCAAAAAAAACAATCTTTCTGCCGCCCGTGTGCCGACAGGACAGGGCAGGCAGGGAAAAAAACCAAAGATTATAAAGCTTAAGATAAATGCTTCCTGGAAGAATATTCTTCTTTACGGATTATTGTTATTCTTCATGCTTTTCATATTTATGGGCATTAGCCAGGATTCGATTCAGGGGACAAAGTCTGTTCCAATATCACAGGTAATCTCTGATGTAAAAGCGGGGAAAGTTTCTGTGATTACTGTTTTGGATAACAAGCTTACCATAAAAGAAGGAGACCAAGTACTGGAGAGCTATAAAGAGCCAGGCGCAAATGTTTATCAGATATTTAAAGATGCGGGAGTAAATCTCAGCAATACAAAAGTAATAGTAAAAGACCAGACCGGTCTTAACAATTGG
>JBBTXK010000175.1:0-8166 GCA_038062315.1 Patescibacteria group bacterium | reverse complement strand
GAAGGGACATAAAATAGTTGTTGTAGCAGAAAAACATCAAGAAGGCTTAATGTCCGAAGAAAAGGTTGAAGGCATAGAGGTTTATAGGATTCCAGATTTAAAAGAAAATTGGTCTAAGAAGTTTCAAATTTGGAAATGGACGTGGGAAAATATAGAGTTAATAAAAAAAGCAGATATAGTTCATTGTCATGATGTATTTTTTTGGTACCTGCCTTTCAGATTTTTGTATTTAAAAAAACCTGTTTATACAACGTTTCATGGTTATGAAGACTATCCTCTGAGATTAAAATTTATTTTGATGCATAAAATAGCAGAGAAATTATCTATGGGAAATATTTGCGTTGGTGAGTTTATGAAAAAATGGTATGGTACTAGACCCAATTTTGTTTCATATGGAGGGGTTGATAAAACTAATAGTGAAAAGTTTCCGCCAAAGGCAGATCAGCCTATGCCTGAAAAAGTTGAAAGTTCCAAGGGTGCGGTTTTTATAGGAAGGCTGGATGAGCAGACAGGAATAAAAATTTATGCAGATGCTGTTAAATTAATAAAAAAGAAAATCCCAAATTTCGAGTTCAAAATAATAGGTGATGGAAAATTTAGGAAAGAAATCGAGAAAGATTTTAAGGTTTTGGGTTTTAGAAAAGATTCAAAAAAATATTTTTCAAAATATCACTTTGCGTTCGTTTCTAGATATTTATCAATATTGGAGGCAATGGCGGCAAAAAGATTGGTTTTTGCAGTTTCAGATAATCCTCTGAAAGAAGATTACCTAAAAATGGCTCCGTTTGCAAAATTAATTAATATCATAAATTCAGAAAATGAACTTGCGAAAAGAATAATCTATTTTCTAAAAAATTCAAAAGAGAAGGAGAAAATGGTTAACAAGGCCTATGAATGGGCGATAACAAAGACATGGAAAAATGTAGCAAAACAGTATTTATTGCTGTGGAAACAGCCCTTATGACAAGAACAGAAGAATATTTAAGAAGGTATTTAAGGATTGCTCCTCTTTGTGTTGCGCTTTGGCGGTCTGTTGAGGCAAAACATTTATCAACAGTAAATCTTAAATATCCTATTCTCGATATTGGGTGCGGCTGGGGAGAGTTTGCAGAGGCGTTTGGAGAAAAAATTGATATGGGAATAGATGTTGCTGCGCGAGATTTGTACGCTGCTGCAAAAGGAAAAATGTACAAAAATTTAACTTTTGCTGATGCTCGGGACTTGCCGTTTGCAGACAATACTTATGGATCCATAATCTCTATTAGTACATTCGAACATATTCCAAACACAAAGAAACTTCTTAAGGAAATGTACCGTGTGCTTAAGCCCAATGGAGTTATTGCTGTTACCATGGAAACAGAAGAAGTTGATAAAAACACTTTTTATCGTCCAATGTTAAAAAAAATAGGCCTTGCTTTTTTAAGTAAGTGGTTAACAAATGCATATAATTCGTATTTTCACCGCCATACCCTTCCATCAAAAGAAAAATGGATAAAAGATTTCAAAGAGGAAGGATTCAAGATAATAACTGTGAAGAATATTATTTCGCCAGCCATTACAAAACTTTATGATTTTTTTATTATTACCTCATGGCCTTCGCAACTTTTCAGACCATTTATTGGAAGAAGGAAGGTATTTAGACCAAAATTTGCTGAAGATTTTTTAGTAAAAATATTTTTAAAATACGTTGAGAAGAAAGAAAGAATAGGAACGAATCTTTTCATAGTCGCAACAAAACCAGAATAAAATTAATAAGACCATTTTTTTCCGTGGATTAGAGTTTGGCGAGCAAAAGCTGAAATTATCTTTAGGCCCGCTTTTAATCTGCCTTTATTAGAAGTAAGAAGGCTTATTGGGTTTACCTCAACTGTTATACTACCTTTCCACTTTTGCTCGTTCATCCATATCAGCTGTTCTTCAGCTAGGGTTTTTTGGTGTTTCAGAATTTTATTTATTCCGGATGTTCCAATAAGCGTTAGCTGAATACTCTTTATTTTTTTGAGTCCTATCCAAATCCAAAATTCTTTCCAATCATTGAATCCGTATTTTTTTGCCCATAGTAAGGATTGATCGTCTCTTGTATCAATGACAATAAAATGACTAGCTTGGTTTAGCCAGTCTTTTAGAGTTTGTGGGGTTAATGTTGTATCTAGAATTTCACACATTATTCCGCCTTTAAATTCTTTTTGGCTATTGTCCTTGGTCCATCTGGATGAAATATCATGTACTGTTACTGGGCAGTTAATGGTTTTTGATAAGTATAGAAGGAATGTTCTGGATTTGGATACTGAAGGGAAAAATATAAGCCTTATTAAGATAAAGGCCAAACTAGTCAATATGTTAATACCGTATTTTTTGTCCTGACCAATATCTAATCTCCAATTATGATGAATTCCTTTTACAAACGAAAGGTCTGAAGCGTTCAGTTTCTCATTTAAGATTATTCTTGTTGGCAGAATTTCTAATCCATCAAACCCGGTCTCTTTTGCCAAGGAAATTGCCTGCTTTACATTCGTCCAAAGGATTGTTCCCAACGAGAGAAGAATAGAATTTTTGTACATACATTTATTATCTCATTTGCCGTTCTATAAAAGTAAGACGACTAGGATAAATAATATACTAAAAACTGAGATCGCAATTATTTTAGATATTTTATAAGGTAAAATATCGTCATAAACGAACTCGACATGTTGTAAGCCTTTTGGAAGTCTGGTGTTGACTATTCCTTTTTCGTCAGGATAGATATGTATCTTTTTTCCATTACTTTTCATTTCCCAGCCTGGAAAATACAAAGTATTCTCTCTAATTACAATTGGTGTTTCTGCTACTACTTTATACATATGTTTCGTAGAAGTTCTATTAATTTGTTTCACAAGTCCCTTTCCTTCAAGTACGTCAAGTGGTTTCTGGGGACGCTTATCGAACCAAAGACCACTTTTGTCTGCCCATTTCGTATTTGCGAAATATGATGGTCCTTCGGTTGCTGAGCTTTTCCAAATATTTTTCATAAGAAGATCGTCATTAATTTCAGGAATAACTCTTCTGTGGCCCCAGTTTAAAATAGTGTATCCAATAGTAATTGTTACAAGAAGATAGACGAATATTTTTTTTATTTTGAGGTTCAATAAGATGAGAACAAAATATCCAGCAATGATCGAGGTTAAAAAACTTATGGCAAGCGACAGCCGTCCGAATACTACTAACATTGGACTAATGTTGTTAACATAATGCCAAATAAAATTTGATAAAGGAGACATAAATAAAAGTGTGATTAGACATAAAGTGATCCAAAAAACATAATGCACTTGTATTTTTTTTGGAAATTTTTTAAATAAAAGGATAAGTATAGATGTGACTGATACGAATAGTTGAGTATATCCAATAAGATGCGCTAGCTCTCCATTAGGGCCCTGAAATAATAAGCCAAATCTCCAAGGAGAGAAAAATAAATGTTGAAAAAAATTAATTGTAACAATATTGTCTGCTAGCGGAGGAATCTTAAATGTATATGGAGAATATATAATAAATGAAATCCACGCAGGACTCGATGCTATGATTCCGATTAATAGCGCAATGTTAATTGCAATAAACGATCTCAATTCTTTTGAATTTAAACTTAGAAATATAACGTACAAGATTTCGATTCCCAGAAATACACTAGCCAGAAGTGGATGTGATAAAAATTGCAAATCTATAAATAAACTTATTAGAGCCAAATAAATAAGTCTTTTATTCTTGAAATATTGAGTGATGCTTAGAAATAGTAACGGAAGAAGCAAAAAGATTGTTGATTCGCCTAACGTTCCCCTAAAATGAACATCGATTAAATGATAAGGACTAAAAATATAAAAAATGGCAGATGTAAATGCAGCCAGTTTGTTACCGCTTAGTTCTTTTATCCATGCATACATAAATATCCCTGAAAGAAAAAGCGTTAGTCCTAAATAGATTTTTGTACTTGCGATAAAACTAAGCCCAATGAAATGAAAAAGCGAGATTATATAATATGGAAGGGAATAATTAAATATAAAAAGCGGATTTCCATAAGTTGCATTTAGTTCTCCTGCCCATGAGGGCATGATATTTCCTTCGGATAGGGAATCATAAAAAGACATTATGCGATAGATATGAATGTTGAAATCTCCGCTTTCATAATCTCCAAATCTGAAGACGCTTATGATAGGGAGTATAGAAATTAACAAAAGTAAAAAAAATAAGTTAACTTTTCTTTTTGGGAAAATACGCTTAAATAGCAGGAGTCCACTTGTTAATACGATCGAAGATACAATATTAACTACAACCATTTTGTATGGATCGAGCATGTTGATATAATATAAATTGTTAGGCAAAAGAGCAAGTATGAAGGTGTCTTTTATAGCAACAGTATTTAATGAGGAAAGAACGATTAATGACTTTTTAAAGTCGATTTTTCAGCAGTCTACACTGCCTGATGAGATGATTATTGTTGATGGAGGAAGTAGCGACTGGACGATCGCAAATATCAAAAATCAAATATCAAAAATTAAAAAAAAGGAGAACAGACAGACTAAGTTTAAGGTTTTAGTTAAGAAAGGCAATAGGTCGGTTGGGAGGAATGAGGCGATTAAGAATACTACAGGAGATATTATAGTTTGTTCTGATGCGGGAAATATACTTGACGAGGATTGGGTAAAAAATATAATTGAACCATTTAATGATTCAAAAACAGATGTTGTTGCTGGATATTATAAAGGAAATGTAAAAAATATTTTTCAAAAATGCTTAATCCCGTATGTTTTGGTAATGCCAGACAAAGTAAATCAACACAATTTTCTTCCATCCACTCGTTCCATGGCTTTTAGAAAATCGATATGGAAGAAAGTTTCGGGATTCCCAGAGGGATATTCTCATAATGAAGATTACGTTTTTGCTAAAAGGCTGAAGAAAGCAAACGCAAAGATTATTTTTAGAAAAGATGCCATTGTTGATTGGATTCCAAGGAGAAATACTTGGGAAGCATTTATTATGTTTTTTCGCTTTGCATTAGGCGATGTGGAGAGCGGTATATTTAGAAATAAAGCCTTTTTTATATTTGCCAGATATATTTTAGGCCTTTATCTTTTACTATTGTCATTTATAGAAAAATCTCTTGTTCCTTTGTATTTAATTATATTAACAATATTTTTTTATATTCCTTGGTCAATAAAAAAAAATTACAAATATGTTAGAGACGTAAAAGCAATATTTTTTCTTCCCTTATTACAATTTGTCTCAGATCTTGCAGTAATTATGGGGACAACATTTGGACTGTTGAAAAAAATAAAACATTCTTCATTTTATCAAATTATCAAAAACAACAAAGGAGTGAGTATTATCATTGGGCTATATATACTTCTTATGATAACTGTTATCGACTGGGGAATTCCAAATACGAACCACCCTTTCAATTACTTCATGGACGAGTGGCATCAAGCCCAAGCAGTCAGAGGAGTATTTAGGGTGGGTTCTCCCAATATTCCGGGAGCAGCAAATGGATCGATGTTTCATTTTTTGCTTAGCGGATTATTTTTTATTCCATTTATTGCTTTTGGCATAGTAAACCCATTTATAATTGGGTCGCCAGTTGAGAATCTTGAAATGCAGCAAAAGATATTTCAAGTTTTGAGGCTAAATACACTTTTTTTCGGAGTTGCATCGATTGTTCTCATTTCATATATCGCAAAAAAATATTTCAGACTTCACCCATTTTTTACAACATTTCTTTTTGTCGTAAATCCTATTTGGTTAAGTTTTAGCAACTATTTTAAGTACGACATTGCCCTTATCTTCTGGATCTTATTATCAATAGTGCCTCTTTTTTCTTATATAAAAAAGCCTAAAGCATCTACTTTTTATATTACTGCGTTTCTTTGTGGTATTTCTTTAGCAGTTAAAATAAGTGCGATTCCTTTAGTCATGATATTATTTGTAGCATTTTTCTTAAATCAAGAAAAAAAACACTTTGCTCAACTTTTTATTGGGGTAATAATATATGTGGGAACATTTCTTATATTTGGTATTACAGATTTACTCCTAGGTAAAGGCAACATTAGTGAATATCTATATGACAATATAATTCGTACCCCTTCATTAGTAGATAACTATATCCTTGGTATGCATTATATTGCATACCTTATAACAAGGGTAGTTCCTACTGCTTTTGGGCATGTGTTATTTTTTGTTTCGGGCTTAGGAGCGATTTATTTACTATTTAATTTAATAAAAAATAAGATGTCTAAAAATAATATAGATAGAATAATATTATTTCTTTTTATATCATTTTTTATCTTCTCGATAAGCCTTATTCCATTGAAAATAGAGGCCCGAGGGAACAGGTTGCTTGTCTTACTTCCTTTTATGACAGTTTTTTCTGGGATTTTCATAAATAACATATTTTCTTATACCAAGAGTTATTTTAAAAAAATTTTTATTTTTGGATTGACGGTTGTTTTATTTTTGCAGATATTTGAATCGATTAGTTGGATCTATGTAAAATTAGGGACTGATCCTCGACAAAAGTCTTCAGATTGGATAGTTCGCTATATTAAACCAAAAAGTGTAATAGGAATAGAAAATATACCTATCTATCAATTTCTTCCCGATATAATTTTAAAAGAGTTTTATGCAAAGAAATATGACAATAGTAAAAAAACAATATTTAGTTATCAGGTTATTGATAGTTCACCGCAAAAATATCCTTCTTACATTGTTGTTTCGAATGAAGAAATTGCAGAAAGCTACCTTAAAGATTCACCTAAAAAAAACTTAATCAGTAAAATAAAGAATGAAAATTATAAAAAAGTTTTTTATACAAGGGAGGACTTTGCTTTGCTTAAAATATTTCGAACGGAACTGGATTATTTTATGTCGGGCTTAATCCAATCCCCAGTTTCAATTTCTATATACAAAAGTCCAACTATAAGTGAATAATTGATATAATTGATTGAATAAAACTTACTTTTAAATGGGATATACAAAAGAAACCATTTCTGGAATATCATGGGCAGGAATGCTTCGTATAACAACACGAGGATTATCACTTGGAAGGATTTCAATTCTAGCAAGAATTTTTACCCCTTCTGAATTTGGTTTATATGGTATAGCCTCACTTGCGCTAAGTCTTCTTGAGATTGTTGCTGAAACTGGAATTAATGTTTTTCTTATTCAAGAAAAAAATAGTATAAAAAACTATATTAATACGGCATGGATTATTTCGATTATAAGAGGATTTTTTATTAGCTTAATCATATTTTTGCTTTCTCCTTTTGTTGCCCAATTTTTTAATGCTCCAGAATCTTTATATCTACTTTTCCTTATAAGTATTGTTCCTTTTATTCGTGGATTTATTAACCCCGCAATTGTTCTATATCAGAAAGACCTTAAATTTAAGAATGAATTTTATTTTCGTTTTTTTGTTGTTTTAGTTGAATCAATTACTATTGTTTTGGTTGCGATAACTGTTGGTTCGATTTCAAGTATTATAATTGGGTTAATAATTGGTGCCTTACTTGAAGTTGTATTGTCATTTGTTGTAATTGAAACGCGGCCAATTTTTAAATTTGAAAATAAGCACTTCAGAGAAATACTTTATAGAGGGAAATGGATAACAATGGCAGGAGTATTTAACTACTTATTCCATAATATAGATGATATTTTTGTAGGAAAAATTTTGGGTAAAACATCTCTTGGTCTTTATCAGGTGGCTTATAAAATTTCCATATTTCCAATAACCGAGATTTCCGATGTGGTTTCGAAAGTAACATTTCCCGTGTATGTAAAGATTGCTCAAGATAGAGAAAGATTAAGGATTGCATTCTTGAAAAGTATTTGACTAGTAAGCGTTTCTAGCGTTTTATTTGGAATAGTTTTAATTGGTTTTACAGAAGAAGTTGTTCTTCTTTTCTTGGGAGAAAAATGGCTGGAGGTAGTTCCTTTTCTTAAAATCCTGACGTTGTTTGGAATAGTGAGGGGAATTTCTGGTTCCACGTCTGCTCTTTTTCTTGCTGTCAAAAAACAAAAATATGTTTCTGCAGTAACATTTATCAGTTTTATTGTTCTAGTAATTATAGTTGCTCCATTTATTGAACTTTTGGGTTTAGTGGGAGCAAGCATAGCATGCCTTATTGCGTCTATCGTTTCTTTGCCGGT